>NZ_JBSVVZ010000051.1:0-48823 GCF_054071875.1 Pseudomonas sp. SDO524_S393
GCGTCGCCTCGGTGTGACTGATACACCGAGTCGTCCGCATCGCAGGCAAGCCAGCTCCCACATGGATTTGGGTACGCCTGAACATCGTCTTTGCATTTTTTTCACACGCCATCCGGATAATCGTCAGCCTTTAGCGCGCGGGCCCTGTGTTCCTGTGCTTTACCTAACGTGAACCCCCGGAAAAAGCGCCCAATGGCCGTGCCCCTGCCTACTATCACTCCCAAACCGCGATCCCGCTTTGCCCTGCGCTGGTACTCCTGGCTCCTGCTGGTCGGGGCGATTGTGTATGGCGTCGCCTGGGCCATGCACTGGGATGATCGTGGCGCGCTTTGGGTGCTGGAGCGTTTCGAGTCGCCGACCGAGCGCCAGGCCAGTGTCTGGCTGCCGGACTACCATGCCGTGATCGACGCCAAGTTGCTGCCGGGCATGGAGAAGGACGAAGCCTCGGACGTTGCCTACAACCCCCAAACCAAGACCCTGTTTTCCGTCATGGGCAAAAACCCGTTCCTGGTCGAGCTGAGCCTGCAAGGCGATGTGCTGCGCAAGATGCCGCTCAATGGCTGGAACAACCCGGAAGGCCTGACGGTACTGGAAAACGGCTTGATGGCCGTGGTCGATGAGCGCCAACACAGCCTGACCATCGTCAAGGTCGATGCCGCCACCACCCAGTTGAGCAAGGCTGACTTCCCCAGTTATGACCTGGGTCCATCCAAGGACCAGAACAAAGCGTTCGAAGCCATCACCTGGGACCCGCGCAACCAGCAGATCATCTTGGGTGAGGAGCGCCCTCCAGCGCTGTTCACCTGGAAAAGCGATGGCAGCCAGACCCTGAATGGCGACAAACAGAAGCTGGCCAGCACCGAGCTGGACATGCGCAACCTGTCGGCGCTGGCCATCGACCCACGTACCGGCCACTTGCTTGCATTGTCCGCCGATTCCCACCTGTTGCTGGAGCTGGATGAAAAGGGTGAACAGGTCAGCTTCATGACGCTGCTGGGCGGTTTCAACGGGCTGAAGAACACCATTCCCCGGGCCGAAGGGGTGACCATGGACGAAAACGGAACGCTGTACGTGCTTAGCGAGCCGAATCTGTTCTATCGTTTCGAGAAGCAGCGATAACACCCCGATTACGTCGGATAAGTCTCTATAAACGGCAGTCGCCAGACATCAAGGTGCGTTTAAGTTTAAATTCAGAGAAGCGTGATATTTATTCGCCACTTTTGACTTTGAGCCCGCCCCGATGCGCCGATTCGCCCGCCCCAAACCGATATTCCTGATGCTCGCGCTGATCGCCCTGATCGGCGCCGGGGCTGTTGCGCAGCACTTTCGCCTGTTCGAGCGCGTCTGGTTCAACTGGCAAGTGTGGCGCAAACCAGCGGATGAGCGCTCGATCGGTCTGGCGGATTACCGGGTGGCGCTGGAAGCCCAGGTGATCGACGGGCTCGACGACGATGTCTCGGCGCTGACCTTCGACCCGGTGCGCAAAAGCCTGTTTACCGTCACCAATAAAAACGCCGAACTGATCGAGCTGTCCCTTGAAGGCAAGATCCTGCGGCGCATTCCGCTGGTGGGTTTCGGCGATGCCGAGGCGGTGGAGTTCATCAGTGAGAACATTTATGTGATCAGCGATGAGCGTCAGCAGCGGCTGATCAAGGTGCACGTGGATGACGACACCCAGTTTCTCGATGCCGCCGACGCGGAACAGATGACCCTGGGCGTGCACGTCGGCGGCAACAAGGGGTTTGAAGGGCTGGCCTACGATTCGGTGGGCAAGCGCCTGTTTGTGGCGAAAGAGCGCGACCCGATGCTGATCTATGAAGTGCATGGTTTTCCCCACTTCAAGGCGGAAAAAACCTACTCGGTACACGTGATCAATAATCCCAGGCGCGACGCCGGGCTGTTCGTGCGGGACCTCTCGAGCCTGCAATACGACGAGCGCAGCGGCCATTTACTGGCACTGTCCGATGAGTCGTTTCTGGTGCTGGAGCTCGATATCGACGGTCGCCCCTTGAGCAGTCTGTCTCTGCTCAAGGGGCGCCATGGCCTGACAAAGCGGGTGCCGCAGGCCGAGGGGATCGCCATGGATGACGACGGTACGCTGTACCTCGTCAGCGAGCCGAACCTGTTCTATGTCTTCAAGAAAACCATCCCTGAAGTACCGAAGTAACGCATCAGGCCTTGAGGGTTTTGACGCCTTCGGAAGTGCCCAGCAGCAGAACGTCGGCAGGGCGCGCCGCGAACAGGCCATTGGTGACCACGCCAACGATCGCATTGATCTGGGTCTCAAGGGCGACCGGATCGGTGATCTGCAGGTTGAACACATCGAGGATGATGTTGCCGTTGTCGGTCAGCACGCCTTCGCGATACACCGGGTCGCCGCCCAGTTTCACCAGTTCGCGGGCCACGTGGCTGCGAGCCATCGGGATCACTTCCACCGGCAGTGGGAAGGCGCCGAGCACCGGCACCAGCTTGCTGGCGTCGGCGATGCAGATGAAGGTCTTGGCCACGGCGGCGACGATCTTCTCGCGGGTCAGCGCTGCGCCGCCGCCCTTGATCAGGTTCAGGCGGGCGTCGCTTTCATCGGCGCCGTCGACGTAGAACTCCAGGTCGCTCACGGTATTGAGCTCGTACACCGGAATGCCATGGCCCTTGAGACGGGCAGCGGTGGCTTCGGAACTGGCCACTGCGCCATCGAGCGCGCCTTTGTGCAGGGCCAGTGCATCGATAAAGCAGTTGGCGGTGGAGCCGGTGCCGACGCCGACGATGCTCTTGTCGTCGAGTTTGGGAAGGATTAAATCGACGGCGGCCTGGGCCACTGCCTGTTTGAGTTGATCCTGGGTCATGCGGGCTCCGGAACGGGCGGGGAGTTATCGAGGGCGGCGAGTATAACCCAACAAAACCTCGGGATTCGTGTGGTCGCCCGGCCAAAAGCCGGGTTAGACTCCTTGGCCCTGCCAAACCGTGAAAGTAGAAGCCCGCCGATGCTTGAACACTACGTCAAAAAGATCCTCACCTCGCGCGTCTATGACGTCGCCGTAGAAACCCCGCTGCAGAGCGCCCGTCAGCTCTCCGAGCGGCTGGGCAACCAGATCTGGCTCAAGCGTGAAGACTTGCAGCCGGTGTTCTCGTTCAAGATTCGCGGCGCCTACAACAAGCTCACCCAGTTGAGCGACGCCGAGCGTGCACGTGGCGTGGTGACGGCCTCGGCGGGCAACCATGCCCAGGGCCTGGCCCTGGCGGCCAAGGTGCTGGGGGTCAAGGCCACGATCGTGATGCCCAAGACCACCCCGGAGATCAAGGTCGAAGGCGTGCGCTCCCGTGGCGGCAAAGTAGTGCTGCACGGTGATTCGTTCCCGGAAGCCCTGGCCTATTCGTTGAAGCTGGTCGACGAAAAAGGCTACGTCTATATCCACCCCTACGATGATCCGCACACCATTGCCGGGCAGGGCACCGTGGCCATGGAAATCCTGCGCCAGCACCCGGGGCCGCTGGATGCGATCTTCGTACCGGTGGGCGGCGGCGGGCTGATCGCCGGTATTGCGGCGTACGTGAAATACCTGCGCCCGGAAATCAAGATCATCGGCGTCGAGCCGGACGACTCCAACTGCCTGCAAGCTGCGCTGGCCGCTGGCGAGCGCGTGGTGTTGCCGACCGTCGGGATCTTTGCCGATGGCGTGGCAGTGGCACAGATCGGCCAGCACACCTTCGATATCTGCAAGGAATATGTCGACGAAGTGATCACCGTGAGCACCGATGAAATCTGTGCCGCGATCAAGGATATCTACGACGACACCCGGTCCATCACCGAGCCGGCAGGCGCGCTGGGTGTGGCCGGGATCAAGAAGTACGTGGAAACCCGTGGCGTCAGCGGGCAGACCCTGGTGGCCATCGATTCCGGCGCCAACGTCAACTTCGACCGTCTGCGCCATGTGGCCGAGCGCGCCGAGCTGGGTGAGGGTCGCGAAGCCATCATCGCCGTGACCATCCCCGAAAAGCCCGGCAGCTTCAAGGCGTTTTGCGAGGCCGTGGGCAAGCGCCAGATCACCGAATTCAACTACCGCTACCACTCCGGCAGCGAAGCGCACATCTTCGTTGGCGTGCAGACTCACCCGGAAAACGATCCGCGCAGCGCGCTGATCGCCAGTCTGACTGACCAGGGGTTCCCGGTGCTGGACTTGACCGAGAACGAGTTGGCCAAGTTGCACATCCGCCATATGGTCGGCGGGCATGCGGCCCAGGTCAGCGATGAAGTGGTATTCCGTTTCGAATTCCCCGAGCGTCCGGGCGCCTTGTTCAACTTTCTTAACAAATTGGGCGGGCGCTGGAACATCTCGATGTTCCACTATCGCAACCACGGCGCAGCCGATGGCCGTGTGGTCGCGGGTCTGCAAGTACCGGCGAGCGAACGTCACCTGGTGCCGGCGGCCCTCGAAGCCATTGGCTACCCGTATTGGGATGAAAGCGATAACCCGGCCTACAAACTGTTCCTCGGTTGAGCGACTACGCTGATTGGGGCGACCTTTAAGGAATAGGACACATGGAAACCCTGACCACCCTGAAAGTGATCCACATCGCGGCCACCGCGTTGCTGTTGCTCAGCGGCCTGGGCCTGGCGCTGCTGGCCTGGCGCAAGCGCAGCGCCGGCCCGGCGGTGACCGTGCAGCGCCCGTGGGCGTTCGTATGGTTGTTGATGGGCATTTGCGTGGTGAGCATGCCGTTCACCGGTTGGTGGCTGGTGCACCTGATCGGCTGGCCGCTGGGGCAGACCTGGATCCTGGGCTCCAGCATCCTTTACACCGTGGCGGCGCTGGCCTGGTTCTGGCTGGTGGCTCGCCTCAATCGCCTGCGCAAGGGCGAGGGTGGCAGTCTGAATTTCACCTTGGTGCTGGCGGTGGTCAGCCTGGTGGGCTTCGTGGCGATTGCCGGGTTGATGGGCGCCAAGCCGGTTTAAGGCTTAAGGCCGAGTCGCCTTCATCGCAGGCAAGCCAGCTCCCACCTTGGGATGCGTTCCCCTGTGGGAGCTGGCTTGCCTGCGATAGCGCACTCAACTGCGCAGCGAAATCACCGGCCAGCCACGTTTCTCGGCTTCAGCCCGCAGATTCGGGTCCGGATCCACCGCCACCGCATGGGTCACTTGCTCCAACAGCGGCAGGTCATTCATCGAATCGCTATAGAAATAGCTGTCTTCCAGGCTATGCCCGGTCTCTTCCAGCCAACGGTTCAGGCGTGTCACCTTGCCTTCGCGAAAGCACGGCACGTCGGTGCTGCGCCCGGTATAACGGCCATTTTCCATCTCGCACTCGGTGGCGATCAGGGTTTCCACGCCCAGGCGCGTGGCAATCGGTGCAGTGACGAAACGGTTGGTGGCGGTGATGATCACCAGCTTGTCACCGGCGGCGCGGTGTTTGGCGAGCAATTCGGCGGCCTTGGGCAGCATCAGGGCGTCGATGCAGTCGCGCATGAAGTCGTTGTGCCACTCATCCAACTGGGCCATCTCGGTGCGGCCGAGGATTTCCAGGCTGAAGTTCAGGTAGGCGGCGTTGTCCAGCTTGCCGGCCAGGTAGTCCTGGTAGAACTCGTCGTTGCGAGCCTTGTAGGCCACCGGGTCGAGAATCCCCCGTTCACACAGGTAATCGCCCCACGCGTGATCGCTGTCACCGCCGAGAAGGGTGTTGTCCAAGTCGAATAAAGCCAGGCGCATTGCAGTTACTCGCTGAAAAGTCTGTAAAAAGGCGTCCAGAATACGGTCTTTTCACAAGAGTGCACATAAGGTAAGAAGCCTCGTTGCCGCTTGATCAACCTTTGTGGAACAATGCGGCGACATGCGTTTGCGAGGTTGTTGCCGTGATCGACCCCGATGGTTTCCGTCCTAATGTCGGGATTATTCTTACGAATGATGCCGGACAGGTGCTATGGGCTCGCCGAATCAACCAAGATGCCTGGCAGTTTCCCCAGGGTGGAATCAACCCCGACGAAACCCCTGAAGACGCCTTGTACCGTGAGTTGAACGAAGAAGTCGGCCTTGAGCGTGAAGATGTACAAATTCTGGCCTGTACCCGAGGTTGGTTGCGCTATCGTTTGCCGCAACGGCTGGTGCGTACCCACAGCCAACCGCTGTGCATCGGCCAAAAGCAGAAATGGTTTCTCCTGCGGCTGATCTCCAACGAGCAGCGGGTGCGGATGGACCTGACCGGTAAACCGGAATTCGATGGCTGGCGCTGGGTCAGCTATTGGTACCCGCTGGGCCAGGTGGTGACATTCAAGCGCGAGGTTTATCGTCGCGCTCTCAAAGAGCTTGCCCCGCGCCTTTTAGCGCGCGACTGACGACGGAGTTCGACCCCGAGCCATGCTCAATACGCTGCGCAAGATCGTCCAGGAAGTTAACTCCGCCAAGGATCTCAAGGCGGCGTTGGGGATTATTGTGTTGCGCGTCAAGGAAGCCATGGGCAGCCAGGTCTGCTCGGTTTACCTGCTGGACCCCGAGACCAACCGTTTTGTGCTGATGGCCACCGAGGGCTTGAACAAGCGCTCCATCGGCAAGGTCAGCATGGCGCCCAATGAAGGTCTGGTGGGCCTGGTGGGGACGCGTGAAGAACCCCTGAACCTTGAACACGCCGCCGATCACCCGCGTTATCGCTACTTTGCCGAAACCGGCGAAGAGCGTTACGCCTCGTTCCTCGGCGCGCCGATCATCCATCACCGTCGTGTCGTCGGTGTATTGGTCATCCAGCAAAAAGAACGCCGCCAGTTCGACGAAGGTGAAGAAGCCTTCCTCGTGACCATGAGCGCACAGCTCGCCGGCGTTATCGCCCACGCCGAAGCCACCGGCTCGATTCGCGGCCTGAATCGCCAGGGCAAGGGTATCCAGGAAGCCAAGTTCGTCGGTGTGCCGGGTTCGCCGGGTGCAGCGGTGGGTACCGCCGTGGTCATGCTGCCGCCGGCTGATCTGGACGTGGTGCCGGACAAGACCGTCGATGACATCGACGCTGAAATCAAACTGTTCAAGACCGCCCTGGAAGGGGTGCGCGCCGACATGCGCAACCTGTCGACCAAGCTGGCCACCCAGCTGCGCCCCGAAGAGCGTGCGTTGTTCGACGTGTACCAGATGATGCTCGACGACGCATCCCTGGGGAACGAAGTCAAAACCGTGATCAAGACCGGCCAGTGGGCTCAGGGCGCGCTGCGCCAAGTGGTCACCGATCACGTCAATCGCTTTGAAATGATGGATGACGATTACCTGCGCGAGCGGGCCTCGGACGTGCGCGACCTCGGTCGCCGGCTGTTGGCCTACCTGCAGGAAGATCGCACCACCAACATGGTTTTCCCCGACAACACCATTCTGGTCAGTGAAGAACTGACCGCCACCCAGCTCGGTGAAGTGCCGGAAGGCAAGCTGGTGGGCCTGGTGTCGGTACTCGGTTCGGGTAACTCCCACGTCGCGATCCTGGCCCGGGCCATGGGCATTCCGACGGTGATGGGTCTGGTGGACCTGCCGTATGCCAAGGTCGACGGCATCGACATGATCGTCGACGGCCATCGCGGTGAAGTCTTCACCAACCCCAGCGATGTACTGCGCAAGCAATACGGCGAGGTGGTGGAAGAAGAGAAACAACTGGCGCAGGGCCTCGATTCGTTGCGCGAACTGCCGTGTGTGACCACCGATGGCCATCGTGTGCCGCTGCTGGTCAACACCGGTCTTCTGGCCGACGTGGCCCGTGCGCAACAGCGCGGCGCCGAGGGCGTGGGGCTGTACCGTACCGAAGTGCCGTTCATGATCAACCAGCGCTTTCCGAGCGAGAAGGAGCAGTTGGCGATCTATCGCGAGCAACTGCAAGCCTTCCACCCGTTGCCGGTGACCATGCGCAGCCTGGACATCGGCGGTGACAAGTCGCTGTCGTATTTCCCGATCAAGGAAGACAACCCGTTCCTGGGCTGGCGCGGCATTCGCGTGACCCTCGACCACCCGGAAATCTTCCTGGTGCAGACTCGCGCCATGCTCAAGGCCAGCGAAGGGCTGAACAACCTGCGCATCCTGCTGCCGATGATCTCCGGCACCCACGAGCTGGAAGAAGCCTTGCACCTGATCCACCGCGCCTGGGGCGAAGTGCGTGACGAAGGCGCCGACGTGCCGATGCCGCCGATTGGCGTGATGATCGAAATTCCGGCGGCGGTGTACCAGGCCAAGGAACTGGCGCGGCAGGTGGACTTCCTGTCGGTGGGTTCCAACGACCTGACCCAGTACCTGCTGGCCGTGGATCGCAACAACCCACGGGTCGCCGACCTCTACGACTATCTGCACCCGGCGGTGCTGCAAGCCCTGCAACATGTGGTGCGCGAGGCCCATGCCGAAGGCAAGCCGGTGAGCATCTGCGGTGAAATGGCCGGCGATCCGGCAGCCGCGGTGCTGTTGATGGCGATGGGCTTTGACAGCCTGTCGATGAACGCCACCAACTTGCCTAAAGTGAAATGGATGCTGCGCCAGGTCGGACTGGGCATGGCCAAGGAGTTGCTGGAAGAGTTGATGACTATCGACAATCCGCAAGTTATCCACAGCTCGCTGCAACTGGCGCTGAAAAACCTGGGGCTGACGCGGATGATCAACCCGGCCTCTGCCAAAACCCTCTGACTTCAGAGGTGGGTGTAGTGAGCGGGCTTGCCCCGCGCTGGGCTGCGGAGCGGCCCTAATACAAGCGCCGCATGCTTTCAGACAGAGCCGGTTGGCGGGTTTTGGGGCGGCTTCGCCACCCAGCGCGGGGCAAGCCCGCTCACCACAAAATCGCTCCTATAGGGTGAGTTCTACTTCGCCGAGTCGTCCACCCTGCGGTCCGAAACTGCGCTCCACCATGCGCCGCGTCCCATCCGCATTCACAATCAGCACCGTGCTCGCCCTTGTCCCGTAACTCTGGCTGGCGATAAACACGCTCGACAGCAGGCTCTCCGTCGCCAACCCCACTCCGGTATCCGGCAGCTCTGCAAAGGGCGCCGTCTGCGGGTCACTCAATATCGCCAGCAACACTTCCGGCTGCGGGTCATTCAACACATCGCTCAATGCTGCGCGAGCCTTGAGCAGCTTCGGCCAGGGCGTGTCCAGCCCGGCATTGGACAACCCATAAATGCCCGCCGCCAACCGCGTCGGTTCTGTGTGATGCGCGTTGTAGTGCCACAGCTCATCCTGCGTGCCCACCAGCAGGTTAAACCCGGCATATTCGATCGAACGACCGTTAACGTCCGCCAAATATTGCTCAACAGGCTGCGAACCGCTGAGAAAGCGCGCGACCAGTTCACCCCGCGACTTGCGCGCCGGCGGCTGGTGCGGGTCGCGAATATTGGTCAGCGCTGCAAAGCGCCCCTCGGTATTGACCCCCAGCCAGGTGCCGCCGGCTTCCTGATCGCGCCCGGCGTATACCCCGGGCGCATCCTGCCACTGGGCCAGCGGCAGGCTGGGGCGAGCGTAGAATTCATCGCGGTTGGCCGCGACGATCAGCGGTTGGGCGTGGCCCGGCCGCCAGGCAAAGACAATCAGGCACATCAGGTGATTCCCGTTTGTGTTTTCGGCCACTCTACCCACACCGGTGCGCACGTTCCATCGTCTCCAGTTGGGTTGCATGCCTTCCATCCGTTAACATGCCGGTCTGTGTCTGGGGGCTCCCATGGAATTTGTGCTGTATTTGCTGCTGGGCGCCTGCGCGGGCGTGCTCGCCGGGCTGTTCGGCGTGGGCGGCGGGATCATCATCGTGCCGGTGCTGGTGTTCAGTTTCACCTTGCAAGGTTTCGACCCACAGGTCCTGACCCACCTGGCGGTCGGCACGTCCCTGGCGACGATCATTTTTACCTCGGTCAATGCCGTGCGTGAGCACCACCGACGCGGCGCGGTGCGTTGGCCGATCTTCGTGTGGATGACCGTGGGCATCCTGATCGGCGCCGGTTTTGGTGCGCTGACCGCCGAGGCGATTTCCGGCCCGCACCTGCAGAAGATCATTGGTGTGTTTGCGCTGCTGGTGGCCGTGCAACTGGCGCTGGAGGTCAAGCCCAAGGCCAGCCGGACCGTGCCGGGCAAGGCCGGGTTGACCCTGGCCGGCACGCTGATCGGCTGGGCCTCGGCGATTTTCGGGATTGGCGGCGGTTCGTTGACCGTGCCTTTCCTGACCTGGCGCAGCGTGCCGATGCAGCAGGCCGTGGCCACCTCATCGGCCTGTGGCCTGCCGATTGCGGTGGCCAGTGCATTAAGTTTCATGATTCTGGGCTGGCATGACCCGCTGTTGCCCGCTCATAGTCTAGGGTTCGTGTATTTGCCGGCCCTGGTGGGCATTGCCCTGACCAGCATGGTGTTCGCCCGTTTCGGCGCACGGCTGGCGCACCGGTTGTCACCGCGTTTGCTCAAGCGGCTGTTCGCCGGCCTGCTGTTCTGTGTCGGTTTGAATTTTCTGTTGTAACGAAGGCTTAATCGCGCCCGGGCATGGTCCGCTCGCCTAACGAATGATTTAACGAGGAGTCGCAATGCTGCCTTACCCGCAGATCGACCCGGTGGCCCTGGCCATCGGTCCGCTGAAAATCCACTGGTACGGGTTGATGTACCTGATCGGCATCGGCGGTGCCTGGCTGCTGGCTTCCCGGCGCCTGAACCGCTTCGATCCGACCTGGACCAAGGAGAAGCTCTCCGACATGGTGTTCTGGTTGTCGATGGGGGTGATTGTCGGCGGGCGCCTGGGGTATGTGCTGTTCTACGATCTGTCCGCGTATATCGCCAACCCGACGCTGATCTTCGAAGTGTGGAAAGGCGGCATGGCGTTCCACGGTGGTTTCATCGGCGTGATGATCGCCGCATGGTGGTTCGGGCGGCGCAATGGCAAGTCGTTCTTTCAACTGATGGACTTCGTCGCGCCGATGGTGCCGATCGGCCTGGGCGCCGGGCGCATCGGCAACTTCATCAACGCCGAGCTGTGGGGCAAACCGACCGACGTGCCGTGGGCCATGGTGTTCCCGCCGTTCAGCGACCCGGCGCAATTGCCGCGCCACCCGTCGCAGCTTTACCAATTCGCATTGGAAGGCGTTGCGCTGTTCCTTATCCTCTACATCTTCTCGCGCAAGCCACGCCCGACCATGGCCGTGTCCGGCATGTTCGCGCTGTTCTATGGCATCTTCCGTTTCATCGTCGAGTTCGTCCGCGTGCCGGATGCACAGCTGGGCTACCTGGCGTTCGGTTGGGTGACCATGGGTCAGATCCTCAGCCTGCCGATGATCCTGGGCGGCCTGGGCCTGCTGTGGTGGGCGTACAATCGCCCGCAGCCCTTGAAGAACGCCGCGCTTTAAATTCGAATGCCGGGGCTCTTCCTTGCAGGGATGAGCCTCCTTGGCTTCAACGATACGGGTACCCAAATGAAGCAATATCTCGAACTGCTGAACGACGTCGTGACCAATGGATTGACCAAGGGCGATCGCACCGGCACCGGCACCAAGGCCGTGTTCGCCCGTCAGTTTCGGCATAACCTGGCCGACGGCTTCCCGCTGCTGACCACCAAGAAGCTTCACTTCAAAAGTATCGCCAATGAACTGATCTGGATGTTGAGTGGCAACACCAATATCCAGTGGCTCAATGAGAACGGCGTGCGCATCTGGGATGAATGGGCCACCGAAGAAGGTGACCTGGGTCCGGTGTACGGCGAGCAGTGGACCGCCTGGCCGACCAAGGACGGCGGCAAGATCAACCAGATTGACTACATGGTCGAGACGTTGAAGACCAACCCCAACAGCCGGCGGATCCTGTTCCACGGTTGGAACGTCGAATACCTGCCGGACGAGACCAAGAGCCCCCAGCAGAACGCGCTCGACGGCAAGCAAGCGCTGCCGCCATGCCATTTGCTGTACCAGGCATTCGTGCATGACCGGCACCTGTCGATGCAGCTGTATATCCGCAGCTCCGACGTCTTCCTCGGCCTGCCGTACAACACCGCGGCGCTGGCCCTGTTGACCCACATGCTGGCGCAGCAGTGCGACCTGATCCCCCACGAGATCATCGTCACCACTGGCGACACCCACGCGTACAGCAACCACATGGAACAGATCCAGACCCAGCTGGCACGCACGCCGAAGAAACTGCCGGAACTGGTGATCAAGCGCAAACCCGCGTCGATCTACGACTACAGGTTCGAAGACTTCGAAATCGTCGGTTACGACGCCGACCCCAGCATCAAGGCCGACGTCGCCATCTGATCGCTAGACGCAGGTGTAGCCCGCATCCGCATTGATGATCGAGCCTGTCAGCAGGCTCGAGGCATCGGAGGCGAGGAACTGCACCAGCGACGCCACTTCATGGGGTTGCCCCATGCGCCCGGCGGGGGTCATGTCCAGCCAGCGCTGAATCAACCCCGGCTGGCTTTCCAGCCCATGCAGCAACGGCGTTTCGATATACGTCGGCGCCACCGCATTCACCCGCACCCCACGGGTGGCCCACTCCACCGCCAAAGACTTGGTCAGTTGATGCACCCCGGCTTTGGACGCGTTGTAGTGACATTGCGGCTGCGGCACATTCACCACCTGCCCGGACATCGACCCGATATTGATCACCGACCCGCGCCCGGCTTCCAGCATGCGCCGACCAAAACCCCGGCAAGTACGAAACACACCGGTCAGGTTGACGGTGACCACCTTGTCCCCTTCCTCGTCAGTCATCTCCTCGGCAGGCGTGTTGGTGACGATGCCGGCGTTGCATACCAGAATGTCCAGCGGCGGCAGCGACGTGGCCAATGCATTGATCGCGGTGCTGTTCGTTACATCCAACGCTTCTGCGCGCGCGACATAACCTTTCTCGACCAACTTCTGTGCAGTCGCCAAGGCTCGGGCATGCAAGATATCGGTGCAAATCACCTCAGCCCCGGTCGCCGCCAAAGCCTCGGCAATCGCCGCCCCAATACCCTGACCAGCCCCCGTCACCAGCGCCAGCTTGCCGTTCAGCGCCTGTTTTTCCGAATAATTCATCCCGCATCCCTCACACAAATGAAAGCCAGCCACGCACACGCTTTTGATCTGCTTTTGCTTTGCTTTTGATCTTGATTCTGGGCGCCCCGTCAACCACGCTGGCCGAAATTCGATATTGATTTGGGGGGTAAACCGGCAGGGATGCCGGTTTAGCCGCCCCGCGCCATGGATGGCGCGTGGCGGCGGCCCCCCAAATCAATGTCGGGTTACGGGCACACCGAGCCTAAGCGAGGTGCCGAGTGGTGGGGCAAGAGCGTTTTGGTTACTTTTGCGCTGTTCAAAAGTGACCCGCTGTAAGAGCGGAACCAATAGAGGCCGTTACCCCAATAACGGATATGTACCTAGACAAATCGCCATCGCAGGCAAGCCAGCTCCCACATTTCGAATGCGGTGAGCCAGGCAAATCCCGAACGCCCTCATCAAGTCAGTGCACAACGCAACGCTTCACCACGCAAGCCGCGCAACGCTTCCTCACTGGCCAACCGCTGCAACGCATCCACCGACGCATCGGAAAAAAACGCCGCATGGGGCGACACCCACAAATGCGGCGCACTGCGCAACGGCGAATCCCCCGGCAATGGCTCCTTCTCAAACACATCCAGTCCCGCGCCCGACAACTGCCCGTTGACCAACGCCTGGGCCAGCGCCGTTTCATCGATCAATCCGCCACGGGAACAGTTGATGAGGATCGCGCCCCTGGGCATCTTCGCGATGGCGTCCGCGTTGATCACGTGGCGCGTCTCGGGCGTCAGCGGTACATGCAGCGACAGCACATTGGCACAGGCAATCACCTCGGCCTGCGACATCGGCTCGATCCCCGACTCCCGCGCCTGCTGGTTGGTGACATACGGGTCATAACCCACCAGCGTGCAGCCGAACGCCGACATGCGCGCAGCAAACGCGCGGGCAATGCGCCCCAGGCCGATCAGGCCCACGGTGGTGTCACGCAGGGAGCGCACGCCGTCGACCATCTGCGCGATCTTCCACTCGCCGTTGCGAATGCCGCTACCGTAGTGATCGAGCTTGCGCGCCAGGGCCAGGGTCATCGCGGCGGCGTGATCGGCCACCTCTTCGACGCCATAGTCCGGCACGTTGCACACCCGAATTCCCAGCACTTTGGCGGCGGCCAGGTCGACGTTGTCCACACCGACGCCGTAACGCACCACCACCGCTCCCGGCGCCATGGCGGCCATCACGCGGTGGGTCATGGGCGCGAAATTATTGAGCACCGCATGGGCGCCGCGCACGGCGTCCAGGGTTTCGTCTTCGCTGCGGCACTGATGTTCAGAGAATTGCGCGCCGACCAATGCGGCGGCGGCCTGTTCATGGCGTGTGTTGCCGAACGCCTGGTCGGTCACGACGAACTTCTGGCTCATAGCAGCCCCCGTTTTGCCAGGTTGCGCATCAGCGCGCGGGTACCGTAGGTCCAAGGCGCGGCTTCGTCGGAGTACACGACGGTGTTGCGCAGGGTGCCCAGCAGCGGCGTGGAGATTTCCACCAGGTCGCCGGCCTTGTGGGTAAAGCCCGAGCCCTTTTTCTCGCGGTCCTGGGTCGGCGCGAACATGGTGCCGAGGAACAGCATGAACCCGTCCGGGTATTGGTGCGAAGCGTTGCGCGTCTGCTTGACCAGCTCAGCCGGTTTGCGGCTGATCTCGGCCATGTTCGAACCGCCGGACATCTCAAAACCGTCGAGGCCGCTGACGGACAGGGTCAGGGTCGCGTTCTCAATGTCGGCAAGGGTGAAGTGTTCATCGAACAGGCGAATGAACGGGCCGATGGAGCACGACGCATTGTTGTCCTTGGCCTTGCCCAGCAGCAGCGCGGAGCGGCCTTCCACATCGCGCAGGTTCACGTCGTTGCCGAGGGTGGCGCCGCGAATATTGCCGTGGCCGTCCACCGCCAGCACCACTTCGGGTTCCGGGTTGTTCCATTCGGAGATGCGATTGATGCCCACCTGCGCGCCGTAACCGACCGCCGCCATGGGCTGGGATTTGGTGAATACCTCGGCATCCGGGCCGATGCCCACTTCCAGGTATTGCGACCACAGGCCCTCGGCAATCAGCGCGGCCTTGATCTCGGCAGCCTTGGCCGAACCGGCCTGCACATTGGACAGGCTGTCGCCGATCAGAGAACCGATCAACGCGCGCAGTTCATTGGCGCGGCCAGGATCGCCGGCGGTGCGTTCGTCGATCACGCGCTCGACCATGCTTCTGGCAAAGGTCACGCCGCAGGCTTTCAGCGCCTGGAAGTCGCACGGCGCCAGCAGGCAAGGGCGGTCCGAGTGATAGCCCATCTCGGAGGGTTCAAGGATCAGGTCGGCCAGGTCGCCCACCCGTTCACCGGTCAGGGTGTCGAAGCGCTCGGCAGGGTTGTTGTCGAGAAAGTCGGCCATGGAGACCACGGACGGGGTCACGTCGATCAGCACGTTTTCCCGCAGGATCACCACGCTGGGACCCTTGCCGGGAAGCCAGACCCGGCCGACCAATTTGGCGTGCTTGAGTGAGATGGGCAGCATGAGGGTGGTCCTTTATTGTTTGATATCTAGTAATGCTACGTTTCGATTTTGAGCACGGTCAAGCGATCTCGCATGAAAGAAATCGTACTTTTCGCGATAAAAAGTGCTTTTTTAGACTATTTTGCTGAAAAATAAGGCGAAAAATAAGTGTTTCAACCGTCTGTGGACGTTTTTGGTGCAAAGCGTCTCAGCATGAAATTTCGCCAGGCTATTGCAAAAAGCTAGCAATACTATATTTTCGAATTAAGCGAGTGGTTCAACCGCCAAGACAGGTGACGGAGCAGTTCAATGCATAACAATAATTTGCCCTCCGATTCGATTGCCGCGCTGGAAGGCGCCTTGTTTATCAACGGTCAGTTCCGTCAGGGTGCCGGTGCACGGTTGCCGGTGGAGAACCCGGCGACGGGTGAAGTCCTGGGGCATATCGCCGCCGCCACCCCCGCAGAAATCAACGAAGCGGTGGCTGCCGCGCGCCGTGCGTTTCTGGTCTGGTCCCGTGAATTGCCCAAGACCCGCGCCACCGCCTTGCACCGCCTGGGCGATTTGATCGCCGCCGATGCGCAGAACATGGCGCACGTGATGACCGCCGAGCAGGGCAAGCCGGTCAATGAAGCGCGCGGCGAAGTACTCAAGCTCGCCGAGGCGTGCCACTTCTATGCCGAAGAAGCCACCCGCGTGCACGGCGAAATCGTGCCCAACGACCAGCCGGGTTTCCAGAGCCTGGTGGTGCGCGAACCGGTTGGCGTAGTGGCCGCGATCACGCCCTGGAACTACCCGGCGGAACTGGTGGGCTGGAAGCTCTGCGCGAGCCTGGCGTCCGGTTGCACCATCGTGATCAAACCCGCTGAACTGACCCCTTACACCGCCCTGGCCATCGCGCAGAAATGCCTGGAAGCCGGGATTCCTGCCGGGGTGGTCAACGTACTGACCGGCAAGGGGTCCCAGGTTGGCCAGGCGTTGGTGGAGCACCCCGATGTCAGCAAGGTTGCCTTCACCGGCTCCAGCGCCGTGGGCTTGCATATCCAGCGCAGTTGCCCGCAGGTCAAGCGCCTGTCCCTGGAACTGGGCGGCAACTGCCCGATGGTGGTGACCGCCAGCGCCGACGTGGCGGCAGCCGTCAAAGGCGCCACACGGCGCAGCTTTCGCAATTGCGGGCAGATCTGCATCGCGATCAACCGCATCTATGTGCACCGCTCGATCTACGACGAGTTCGTTACTCAACTGGGCGCCGCCGCCGACGCACTGACCGTGCGCAATGGCCTGGAAAACCCTGGCGCCGACCTGGGCGCGATGGCTTCCGCCGAGCCGCTGAATAAAACCCGTGATCACCTGGAAGATGCACTGGCCAAAGGCGCACGCCTGGTGGCCGGCGGCAAGGCACCGCAAGGTGAGGAATTTGCCCGTGGGCATTTCTTCCGGCCCACGGTGGTCGCCGATTGCACCCACCAGATGCTCGTGATGAGCGAAGAAACCTTCGGCCCGCTGGTCGGGGTCGCGCCTTTCGATACCCTGGCCGAAGCCGTGCAATTGGCCAACGACACGCCCTACGGCCTGGCCTCGTACGTGTATGCCCGCGACCTAGTGGATATCCACACCCTGTCGGCGCAGCTCGACTACGGCAACGTCGCCATCAACAACGTCGACGCCGGCATCATGAATGCGCCCTACGGTGGCCGCAAACAGAGTGGCGTGGGTTACGAACACGGGCGTGAAGGGTTGCTGGAGTACTTCAACTTCAAGCATGTGCGCTTGCACCATGGCGTCGGGAATTGAGCCATGCAGGCCCTTATTGGTATCGACATCGGCACCTCCGGGTGCAAGGCGTTGCTGCTCGACGTGCAAGGCGCGGTGATTGCCGCCGACACGGCGACCTATCCGCTGTCCCAACCCCGGCCCGGCTGGACCGAGCAAGACCCTGAACTGTGGATCGAAGGCGCGCGCCGTGCGATCGCCGGCGTACTGGCCAAGGCGCCGGGCGTGGAGTTGCTCGCCGTGGGCCTGTCCGGGCAGATGCACGGGCTGGTGCCGCTGGACGCCGCGCATAACGTGCTGCGCCCGGCGATCCTGTGGAACGACCAGCGCAACGCCGCCGAGTGCGAGTGGGCCACCCAGGCCGCCGGTGGCCTCGACGGTCTGCTGGCCGCCACCGACAACCGCCTGCTGGTGGGCTACACCGGCGGCAAGATCCTGTGGATGCAACGCCATGAACCGGCGCTGTTCGCCCGCCTGGCCACGGTACTCAACCCCAAGGATTACTTGCGCCTGCGCCTGACCGGCGAAGTCGCCAGCGAAGTCTCCGACGCGTCGGGCACCGGCCTGTTCAATGTGCGTTCGCGGCAATGGGCGACCGGGCTGATCGAGACCCTGGGCATTGACCCGGCGGTGTTGCCGCCGGTGTTCGAATCCCAGGTGATTTCCGGTCGCGTCAGCGCAAGCGGTGCCCATCTGTTCGGCTTGCCCCAAGGCACGCCGGTGGCGGGCGGCGGTGGAGATTCGGTGATCCAGACCATCGGCTCCGGCGTGATCGCGCCGGGCGAATTGCAGACCACCATCGGCACCGCCGGCATCCTCGCCGCCGCGCTGGACACGCCCCGGGACAACCCCGACGGTCGCCTGCAAGTGTTCTGCAACGTGGCGGCGGACAAATGGCATTGCATGGGCGTGTCGCTGAATGCCGGCGGTTCGATGAACTGGTTCCGCGACGCCCTGTGCGCGGGCGTGTCCTTCGACCAGATCGTCGCCGAAGCCGCCGACAGCCCGCCCGGTGCCCATGGGCTGTTGTTTCTGCCGTACCTCAACGGCGAGCGCTGCCCCTACCCGGACCCGGTCCTGCGTGCGGCCTTTATCGGCCTGAGCGGTCGCCATCAACGTGGCGACATGGCCCGCGCGGTCATGGAGGGCTCGGTGTATGCCCTGGCCGACATGTACGCTTTGATGCGCCCGCTGGGCATCACCGGCCAGGTGATCAAGGCGTCCGGTGGCGGTGCCCGTTCAGTGCTGTGGCGGCAATTGCAGGCGGATATTTTTGGCTGTGACGTGGTGACCACCGAAGGCGCGGCCGAGGGGGCCGCGTTCGGTGCGGCGCTGGTGGCCGGGTTGGCGGTGAATGTCTGGACTGACGCGGCCAGCGCGGCGGCCAGTTGCCGAGCCATCACCCGCCAGGCGCCCGATGGCGCCACCGCCGAGGTGCACACCCAGGCCCATCGCATTTATCGCTCTTTGTATCCGACGCTCCGGGACACCTTTGTCGAGCTCGGTGCCCCTCTTTTCGATTAGGAGTCTTTTCATGGCCGTCTACAACGCGCTGATTTTCGATCTCGACGGGACGCTCATCGACAGCGCTTCCGATATCGCGAAGGCCCTGAATGTCGGCTTCATGCTGAACGGCTGGCCCGAACTCGACCCGGATCATGTGGAGACCTTCCTTGGCAACGGGCCTCGGCGCCTGATCGTCGACATCCTCGAAGACCTCGGCATCGCCTATGACGAAGCCCAGGTGCAGCAGGCGTTCGAAGGTTATTTGCGCGCCTACATGGATGACCCGGCCGGGCGCACGCGGTTTTATCCCCATGTGCGCGAAGACCTGATGGCGCTGCGCGAGGCCGGGATTCGCCTGGGCATCTGCACCAACAAAAACCACGCGGTCACCGGCAAGGTGCTGGCGCAATTGGGGTTGGCGGACTTGTTCGATGCGGCCATCGGCGCCGACGCGGTGCCGGCCTGCAAGCCCGATCCCGGTCACTTGCTCGCGGTCGCCGAGGCCATGGCGCTGGCGGATGACACCTGGGCTTATGTGGGCGACACCCGCGTCGACCAGCAAACCGCACGCGCCGCCGGCGTGGCGTTTTTTGTGGTGCCGTGGGGCGGTGGCCCGCTGGTGGAGATTTCCCCGGAGCAGCGCTTGAACCGTTTGGCTGATCTGTTACAACGCAGCCCACCAATCGCCAAGGAGCGGATATGAGCGACAGTTTGCTGCAACGCATTATTGATGAAAGCAAGAACATGCACCGCGCCGAGCGCCGGGTGGCGAATTTCGTCTCCACCTCGCCTTCGAAAGTGCTGCAAATGAGCATGGCGAAACTCTCGGAAACCTGTTCGGTGAGCGATCCGACGGTGATGCGTTTTTGCCGGCGCTTCGGCTTCGAGAGTTACCAGGAATTGAAACTGCACCTGGTGCAGAGCCTGGTGCCGTCGGCGCCGTTTGCCTACGAGCAGATCATCCCCGATGACAGTATCGACAACATTGTGCGCAAGACCTGCCGCAATTCGTTGAATGCGATCCAGCGTTTGGAAGAAGACCTCAAGCCCGAAACCGTCGCCGAAGCCGCGCGGCTGTTGCAGGCCGCCAGCTGGGTGGGCATCTACGCCACCGGCATTTCGGTGGTCAACGCGCTGGACGCCGAGCACAAGTTCCAGCGCCTGGGCATGCGTTGCCAGGCCCTGCTCGGTGGCAAGCGCCAGGAGATGCACGCCGAAGGCGCGCGCAGCGATGAAGTGGCGCTGATCTTCTCGCAGTCGGGCCACACCCGGCAGATGGTCGACATGGCGATTGCCGCGCGCAAGGCCGGGGCCAAAGTGGTGTCCATCGCCGCCGATGACAGCCCGCTGGCCAAGGTCTCCGACGTGCTGATCGCGGTAAAGCCCTACGAACACACCGAGTTGATGACGCCATTGGCGTCACGGCTCAACCACCACCTGGTCACCAACATGCTGGTGGCGGCGATCGCCATCGCCAGCGGCAGTCAGTTCCCCGATCAACTGACCGCCCTCGATTCCTGGCGTACCGACAAAATTTAACCCCGATCCGTGGAGCAGGTAATGAGTAATCAACAGAACGAAGCCAAGAAGGTCGCCGCCCGCCGGGTGATCGAGGAGTTCGTGCGCGATGGCATGAAGCTGGGCCTGGGCTCCGGCACCACCTCGCATTTCTTCGTACGTGAGCTGGGCAAGCACGTGGCCAACGGCTTGAAACTGACCTGCACCACCACCTCGCGTTCCACCAACGATGTGGCGCGGGAAGTCGGCATCGAGATCACCGACCCCAACGAGATCGGGGAAATCGACCTGACCGTCGACGGCCCGGACGAGATCGACCACCACTTCAACATGATCAAGGGCGGTGGCGCTTGCCTGTTGTGGGAAAAGATCGTCGCCCACGCCTCCAAACGCATGATCTGCGTGACCGACGAAACCAAGATCGTCGACAGCCTTGGCGCCTTCCCGCTGCCGGTGGAAGTGGTGCAGTTCGGCTGGAAGCAGACCGAGCGCCAGGTGCGCCGCGTGCTGGGCGAACACGGCATCAACGACGCGCGGATCATCCGCCGCGAACGCAACGGCGAGACCGTGGTGACCGACAGCGGCAACTTCATTCTCGATTGCCATTGCGGCCCGGTGATCACCCACCCGGCGCCGCTGGAAATCGAACTCAACCGGATCCCCGGCGTGGTGGAAAACGGCCTGTTCACCCGCGAAGCGGCGGGCATGGTGGTGGGCTGTTTCGATGGGAGTTCCTACGTACGGATGCGCTGACGGCATCCGGGTTTCAAGCAAGGCTGGGTGCGTGAAAGAAGGCGAAAGGCGTATTAAACCTACAATAATAAGTCGGAGATACTTCCATGAAAAAAGTCGATCTATCCAACGTAAGCCGCCGTAGTGTGCTGGCGGGCGGTGTTGTCCTGGGACTGGGCGCGATGCTCGGGCGCAGCGCGTTTGCCGCGACACCCTTGTCCATTGCCTACTCCAACAAGAGTCTGGACTACTACTTCTTCGTGATTCAGGAAGAGTCGGTCAAGCGCGCCGTGCAGGCCCTGGCCGGCAAGTTCCAGGCGACCAACGCCAGCTTCGACACCACCACCCAGCTGGGCCAATGGCAAAGCCTGATGCTGTCCCAGCCGTCGGCGATCATCTCCGACCCCATCGACAGCCAGGCCATCGTTTCGGCCATCAAGCGCTATAACCAGCGCAAGATCCCGGTAGGCATCATCGACACCCCGGCGGACGGCGGCGACGTGGCGATCACCGTGAGCTTCGACAACTTCAAGGGCGGCGTGATGGCCGCTGAAGAAATCGTCAAACGCCTGGTGGCCAAATACGGCAGCCCCAAAGGCACCGTGCTCAACTGCTTCGGTGCCTTGGCCTCGGTGGCCTGGCGCCTGCGCAAAGAGGGCATGGACTCGGTGTTCGCCAAATACCCCGAGATCAAATACCTCGCGCGCCCCACCGAAGGCCAGTTGGACAAAATGCAGTCGGTCACCCTGTCGACCCTCTCGGAATTCCCTGACCTGGACGCCGTGCACGCGCCGTCGGACTCGCCTTCACGGGGCATCGCCGCCGCGCTGAAGCAGAAAGACCGCTGGAAGAAAGTCGGCGAGAAAGGCCACGTGATCTTTATCAACATCGACGGCGAGCCGGTGGCGCTGGACTGGATCAAGGAAGGCTACATGGACGGCTGCGTGTCCCAGGACCCGGTCGCCTACGGCCAGATCGCCGTGGAAATGATCACCAAACACGCCCTCAAGGGCGAAGCCGTGCCGCTGGGCACCTACCAGAACAAGGATTACTTCTGGGAAACCGGCGAGATCGTGCAGGGCAAGACCGGCCCGGCGCTGATCATTCCGGCGTTCATGATCACCCCCGAAAACGCCGACGACAAACGCCACTGGGGCTACGTCGCGGAGAAGGTGTGGGGTGTGCCCTCGAAGTGATGGTCCGTCGCGCAGCGTGACAGGCTGGCGCGATGTTTATCCGACTAGGTGATGGTGAGAACAATAAAATGACCTTACACCCAACGCCCGACGACACGATCCTGAGCATCGAGAACGTCGCCAAAAGCTACGGCCCGGTCCGCGCCCTGCGCGGTGTGTCCACGCAGATCCGCCGCGGCTCCATTCACGGGCTGCTGGGGGAAAACGGCGCGGGCAAATCCACGCTGGTGGGGATCATCTCCGGCCAGGTCATCCCGACCTCCGGGCAGATCCTGATGAACGGGCAACCGCTCAAGCAGGTGGACGTCAAGGCGATGGAGCAGGCCGGGGTGTTCCTGGTAACCCAGGAGCCGATGATCATCGGCAACCTGACCGCCGCCGAGAACCTGATGCTGGGTATCTGGCCGACCCGCAACGGCTTCGTCGACTGGAAGCAGTTGAACGCCGACGCGGCACGCATGCTCGACGGTTCCGGCATCGACCCCACGGCCCTGGCCGGGCAGTTGGACGCCGTGGCGCGGCGCAAGCTGAACATCCTGCGGGCGATGTTTTCCGGGGGCAAGGTCATCATTCTGGACGAGCCGACGGCTTCGCTGACCGTGGTGGATCGCCGGCAGTTGTTCGACTTCATGCTGCGCCTGAAAGGCGAGGGCGTGACCTTCATTTTCATCTCCCACTACAACGACGAGATCCTCGAAATCTGCGACGCCGTCACGGTGCTGCGCGACGGCAGCCTGGCAGGCACGCGCTCGGATATCACCGGGCTGACTTCCGAACAACTCACCGAACTGGTGATCGGCCATGGCGTGGAGCTGTTCCAGCGCGAGCGCCGCGATCACAGCGGCAAGGCGCCGGCGATTTCCCTGCGCGGTGTGCGCGGCAAGTGGCTGGCGCTGGACAGCCTGGATATCGCGCCGGGTGAGGTGGTGGGTTTTACCGGCCTGCCGGGCGCCGGGGCGAAAGAGATGGCGCGGGCGATCTTCGGCCTGCACCCGGCGTTGGGCACCCTGTCCATCGGCGGCGAAGGCATGCGGCCTTTGCCGCGCTCGCCCAATGCGGCGTTCGAGGCCGGTATTGCGTACCTCTCCGACGACCGGCGCAAGGACGGCGCGGTGGGGCAAATGTCGATCGGCAGCAATATCGCCATGTCATCCCTGGGCGTGCGTACCCGGTTGGGTTTTATCGACAGCGAGGCCGAAGCCTCGGTGATCGACCACTATTTTGCGGCCATGGGCGTCAAGTCGCCCAACCCGGATTACGCGGTGAACACCCTCAGCGGCGGCAATCAGCAAAAAGTCTGCCTGGGCCGGGTGCTGGCCACCCAGCCGCGCCTGTTGATGGTGGACGAGCCGACCCGGGGCATCGACATGGGCGTCAAGCAGGACGTCTTGCGCATCATCGACGAACTCAGCGATGCCGGCGTGGCCGTGATCATCGTGTCCAGCGACACCGATGAACTGGTGCGCGCGGTGGACCGGGTGTGCATTTTCGACCAGGGCGCGATCAAGGAAACATTGACGGGGGCGGACATCTCCGTCGAGCGCATCCGCGCATCGGTACAAGGATCCAGCAGTTGAATAAGAAAAAGAGTGGAGACACGGGTATGAGTACGTTAGTGAAGCCCGGTAACGGGGCGTCGCCTGCCGCGAGCAGAATCAACGGCCCGGCAGTGCTGGGTTGGGTGCTGCACAACGTGGTGTGGATCTGGTTGATCGCACTGGTGGCGCTGTTCGGCACCTTCAACGAGTTTTTCTTCACCCTGTTCAACCTGCAGAACGTGATGGTGCAGGCCACGGTGCTGGGCACCCTGGGGTTGGCGGTGGCGTTGCCGCTGCTGGTGGCGGAGATCGACCTGTCGATTCCAGCCAATGCCGGGTTCTCGTCGGCGGTCGGCGTGCTGGCCTATTCCGACTGGGGCCTGCCTTGGTACCTGGCGGTGATCATCGGCTTGCTGGTGGGCACTTTGATCGGCTTCTTCAACGGGCTGTGCATCACGCGTCTGAAGATGGTGTCGCTGATCGAAACCCTGGCGATGATGATCATCCTGCAAGGCGCGCTGCTGGCGCTGACCCAGGGCACCACGCTGACCAACATGTCTGACGGCTACATCTGGATCGGCCAGGTGACGCTGGGCGGTTGGCCACTGATGCCGGTGGTGTTCCTGATCGCCCTGGTGGTGATGGGCGTGGTGCTGCGGCGCACGGTGCTGGGGCGTTCGATCTACGCGGTGGGCGGCAACCCGATTGCGTCGAACTCGGCGGGTATCCGCGTGGACCGGGTGAAGATCATCACCTACACCATTTCCGGTTTTCTCGCGGCGCTGGCCGGTTTTCTGCTGGCCTCCTGGCAGATGGCGATCACCTCGAGCCAGGGTTCCAGTTACCTGCTGTACGCGATTGCCGCGCCGATCATCGGTGGCGTCAGCGTGTTTGGCGGACGCGGCAACGTGAAAGGCGTGCTGGGCGGTGTCCTGTTGCTGACCGTGATTCAGGTCGGCCTGGCAATCGTGAATGTGCCGTCGTTTTATGTCGGCATGATCGGCGGCGTGATGATCTTCATCGCGGTGGCCATCGACGCCATCCGCGTGCGTTATTTCGGTTAATCCACTTCAACTTCGGGAACTGCCCATGTCTTTCACTCCCCACGGCAAACACCTTATTGCAGGCGAATGGGTCGCTGGCGACAGCAGCTTTTCCAATGCGCCGACCCAGGGCCCGGCCCAATGGTTTTCGGCGGGCAGCGTCGAACTGGTCAACCGCGCCTGCGAGGCCGCCGAAGCGGCGTTCTGGAGTTTCGGTTATTCGAACCGGGAAGCGCGGGCTGCGTTATTGAACGCTATCGCCGATGAAATCGAAGCGCGGGCGGCGATCATCACCACCGTCGGCGCGCTGGAAACCGGCCTGCCGGAGGGGCGCTTGCAAGGTGAGCGTGGGCGCACGGTGGGGCAGTTGCGCTTGTTCGCCTCGCATATCCTGGCGGGCGATTACCTGGACCGTCGCCACGACGTGCCGCTGCCGGACCGCCAGCCGTTGCCGCGTCCGGACATTCGCCTGATCCAGCGCCCCATCGGGCCGGTGGCGGTGTTTGGCGCGTCGAACTTTCCGCTGGCGTTTTCCACGGCGGGCGGCGACGTGGCCTCGGCCCTGGCCGCCGGTTGCCCGGTGGTGGTGAAGGGGCACGAAGCGCATCCGGGCACCAGCGAGATTGTGGCCGAAGCGATTCATGCGGCCATCCAGACGTGCGACGTGCACCCTGGCGTCTTCAGTCTGGTGCATGGCGGCTCGCGGGCAGTGGGGCAGCGGTTGGTGCAACACCCGTTGATCAAGGCGGTGGGCTTTACCGGTTCGCTCGGCGCGGGCAGGGCGCTGTTCGATCTGTGCGCCAAGCGCTTCGAGCCGATTCCGTTTTTTGGCGAGCTGGGCTCGGTGAACCCGATGTTCCTGATGCCCCACGCCGTGGCGGCGCGGGGTCAGGAGATCGCCAAGGGCTGGGCCGGTTCGCTGACCCTGGGCGCGGGACAGTTCTGCACCAACCCTGGGGTGGCCGTGCTGGTTGAGGGTGAGGCCGCCAATGGGTTTATCGAGGCATCGGTGAGCGCGCTGGAACCGGTCGGCGCCCAGGTGATGCTGACCGATGGCATTGCCGCTGCCTACCGTGACGGGCGTGACCGCGTGGCGAATGCCGTGGGCGTGCGCGAAGTGCTGTCCAACACCTGTGAGCTGCGCCAGGCGAAGCCGTATCTGTTTGCCACCACGGGCCGTGAATGGCTGGCCAATGCATCGCTGGGTCACGAAGTCTTTGGCCCGCTGGGCCTGGTGGTGACGGTGAAGGATGGCGACGAGCTGCTGGAAGTCGCGCGTTCGCTGGAAGGTCAACTGACCTGCACGATTCATCTGGATGCCGCTGACAGCGCCGAGGTCAGCCGCTTGTTGCCGATCCTGGAGCGCAAGGCCGGGCGCATCCTCGCCAATGGTTTCCCGACCGGTGTGGAAGTGAGCGAAGCCATGGTGCACGGCGGACCCTACCCGGCGTCGACCAACTTCGGCGCCACCTCGGTGGGCACCCTGGCGATCCGCCGGTTCCTGCGGCCAGTGAGTTACCAGAACATCCCCGAGGCCCTGTTACCCGAGGACCTGCAACAACAGTAAATGACTGTGGGAGCTGGCTTGCCTGCGATAGCAGTGGGCCAGGCAATTTTTTATCGACTCTGCCGCCGTCTTCGCAGGCAAGCCAGCTCCCACAGGGGATCTTCGTCGCTGCCAATCCCCTGTGGGAGCTGTCGAGCTTCAGCGAGGCTGCGAAGGCGGCCTGTAAGGCGCCATCCATCTGGCCTAGTGCCCGTGGCTGCGGCCCACATGGGAGTGCTCGGCCTCGCTGGCGACCACGCTGCCACTGACTTCCAGTCGCTGCAGAATCCCGCACTCCGGCCCGCCACCACAGCGCTGGCGCAGGTCCAGCAATTGGTCTTGCAGGGCCAATAGCCCATCGATCCGCGCCTTTACATGGTGGATATGTTCGTCGATCAGCGCATTCACGCTTTCACACTGATCCTGGGGGCTGTCGCGCAGGCTGAGCAGGCTGCGGATTTCTTCCAGGGTCATGTCCAGGCTGCGGCAGTTGCGGATGAAGATCAGTCGTTCGGTGTGCGCCTGGGTGTACACGCGGTAGTTGGCGTCCGTGCGCGCGGGGGGCGGCAACAGGCCTTCCTTTTCGTAGTAACGGATGGTTTCCACCTGACAGTCGGTCAGTTTCGCCAATTCGCCGATCTTCATTGCAGCAATCTCCAAATGGATGCTTGACCCTATAGTGGCTACAGGGTCTTTACTTGGCAACAGGCACCTTTACGGACGCGACAGAATGAGCGATTCCCTGCACACCCCGCACAAGCATGATCATGACCACGATCATGGCCCCAAAAAACTCACCCCCGTGCACGCCCATGCCCACGGCGGTTCCTGCTGCTCCGGCACGCCAGCGCCTGCATGGGTACAACTGAGCGAAGCCCCGACCGCCGGATCCCGGCTGAGCACCTTTCGCATCGAAGCCATGGACTGCCCCACCGAGCAGACGCTGATCCAGAACAAACTCGGCAAGCTCGCCGGTGTGCAGCAGCTGGAATTCAATCTGATCAACCGCATCCTCGGTGTCACCCATGACTTGCCGAGCACCGCGCCGATCATCGACGCGATCAAATCCTTGGGGATGCAGGCCGACCCTATCGAAGAAGGCGCGCCCGCCGCCGCACCGACGCCAAAGAAACACTGGTGGCCGCTGGCGGTGTCCGGCGTTGGCGCCCTGGGTGCCGAAGTACTGCACTTCACCAACGCCGCACCCACTTGGGTGATTGCGCTGGTGGCATTGGTATCGATCCTCAGCGGCGGCCTCGCCACCTATAAAAAGGGCTGGATCGCCCTGAAAAACCTCAACCTGAACATCAACGCGCTGATGAGCATCGCCGTGACCGGCGCGGTGTTGATCGGCCAATGGCCAGAAGCGGCGATGGTGATGTTTCTGTTCACCGTGGCCGAACTGATCGAAGCCAAGTCCCTGGACCGTGCGCGCAATGCCATCAGCGGTTTGATGCAGATGACGCCGGAGCAGGCCACCGTGCAGCAGGCCGACGGATCCTGGATTGAACAGGGCGTCAAAAACATCGAAATGGGTGCCATCGTGCGGGTAAAGCCCGGTGAGCGTATCGGCCTGGACGGTGAGGTCACTGCCGGCCAATCCACGATCGATCAGGCGCCGATCACCGGTGAGAGCCTGCCGGTCGAAAAGACCGTGGGCGATAAAGTCTTCGCGGGCACCATCAATCAGGCCGGCTCCCTGGAATTCAAGGTCACGGCGGCGGCCAACAATTCGACCCTGGCGCGGATCATTCACGCGGTGGAGCAGGCCCAGGGCGCGCGGGCGCCGACCCAGCGCTTCGTCGACAGTTTCTCGAAGGTCTACACCCCGGCGGTATTCCTGTTCGCCCTGGGCGTGGCGTTGGTTCCACCACTGTTCATGGCTGGCGCCTGGTTCGACTGGATCTACCGCGCGCTGGTGCTGCTGGTGGTGGCATGCCCCTGCGCGCTGGTGATTTCCACCCCGGTGACCATTGTCAGCGGGCTGGCGGCGGCGGCGCGCAAAGGCATCCTGATCAAGGGCGGTGTGTACCTGGAAGGCGGGTACAAACTCGACTATCTGGCGCTCGACAAGACCGGCACCATCACCCATGGCAAGCCGGTGCAAACCGACTACCTGGCGCTGTTTCCGAATCTCGAAGACAGTGCGCCGGCCCTGGCCGCCAGCCTGGCCGGGCGCTCCGATCACCCGGTGTCGCTGGCCATCGCCGCTGCTGCTGTGGATAAAAACCTGCCGACCCACATTGTGGATAACTTCGCGGCCCTGGCCGGGCGTGGCGTGCGCGGCGATATCAACGGCGAAACCTACCACTTGGGCAACCATCGCCTGGTGGAAGACCTGGGCCTGTGCTCGCCAGCCCTGGAAGAAAAACTTTTCGCCCTGGAAAAACAAGGCAAGTCCGTGGTGTTGCTGCTCGACAAGTCCGGCCCGCTGGCGCTGTTCGCCGTGGCCGACACGGTCAAGGACAGCAGCCGTGAAGCCATCCAGCAGTTGCACGCGCTGGGCATCAAGACCTTGATGCTGACCGGTGACAATACCCACACCGCCCAGGCCATTGCGGCCCAGGTCGGTATCGACCAGGCCCAAGGCGACCTGTTGCCCACCGACAAGCTGCAAGCCATCGAAACCCTCTACGGGCAAGGGCGCCGCGTGGGCATGGTCGGCGACGGCATCAACGACGCCCCGGCCCTGGCCCGCGCCGAGATCGGTTTTGCCATGGCGGCAGCCGGCACCGACACCGCCATCGAGACCGCCGATGTGGCGCTGATGGACGACGATTTGCGCAAGATTCCGGCTTTCATTCGGTTGTCGCGGCAAACGTCGAGTATCCTCAAGCAGAACATCACCTTGGCGCTGGTGATCAAGGCGATCTTCCTGGTGGTGACGTTCCTGGGCATGGCCACCATGTGGATGGCGGTGTTCGCCGACATGGGCGTGGCCCTGCTGGTGGTATTCAATGGCCTGCGCCTGTTGCGCAAATAGTCGATGAGAGGGTGATGTGCTGAGTGCCGAACTGAAGGCGTTTTACAGGGTCGCCCGCCTGGGCAGCATTACCCAGGCGGCGAAAAAACTCGGCCTCAGCCAGCCCACGGTCACCACTCAGATTCGCAACCTGGAAAGCCAGTACGGCGTCGAATTGTTCTACCGGGGCGGCCGCCGCCTCACCGTCAGCGACGACGGCGCGCGCCTGCTGCCGATGGTCAAGGCGCTGTTGCAGCAAGAAGCGGACATCGAGTTTTTCCTGCGCAACACCGGCCAGGTCCAGGGCGCATTGAGGATTGCCGCGACGGCGCCGTACTACATCCTCGATCTGGTCAAAGCCTTTCGCGAGCGTCTGCCGCAGGTGGAGGTGTCGGTGGAAATCGGCAACTCCCAGCAGGTGCTGGAGGCGTTGGACGACTACCGTGTCGACGTCGCTGCATCGTCCCAGTTGCTCGAAGATCCGCGCCTGATCCGCCGCGTGCTGGGCACCGACCCGCTGGTGCTGGCGGTACACCGCAACCATCCCCTGGCCACACTCGAGCATGTGCCGTTGACCGCGCTCGCCGGCCACACGCTGTTGATGCGCGAGGCCGGCTCCACCACGCGACGGCTGACCGAAGCATTGCTGCAAGGCGCCGGCGTGAGCCACGGCCCGCTGCTGGAAATCGGCAGCCGGGAGTCGATTCGCGAGGCGGTGCTGCGCAACATCGGCATCAGCATCATTGCCCGCCAGGAAGTGCCCCATGACCCGCAATTGCGCGTGCTGACCATCGAAAATGCGCCGCAGATTCCGGAATACCTCTACTGCCTCAAGGAGCGCAAAGGCGCGCGCTTGCCGGCGGCGTTCCTGGGGTTGGCCCAGGAAATGTCGCCGCTCTGAACCCGATCAGGTGCGCCGGGCCAGGCTGAAACTCAACAGCGCGCCCACCGTCAGAAAGCCCGCGATGCACAAGCACGAGACGATGAACGCGTGGCTGATGGCCGCCGGCTCCGTACTCCCGCCCACCAGCGTGTAGAACACGCCGCCGATCACCGCGACGCTGAGCGAGGTGCTGATTTGCAGCGCGGAGCTGGCGATGCCTGCGATCATGCCGGAAAACGCCGGGGCGACGCGGCCCGTGATCATGCGCATCACGGTCGGCAGCGCCAGGCCCTGGCCGAAACCGACGGTGAACAGCACCGCGCCCAGTGCCACCGGGTGCAGGTGCGCGCCGGTCGGTGTGCCTGCGATCAACCAGGCCAGGATGACCAGCCCGAGGACTTCCAGGCACATGCCGATGCCATTCACGTATTCGCCCAGCAGGCGCAAAGCCACGGGTGTCGACAGCGGCCCGAGCAAGAAACCCGCACCAAACGGCAGGAACACCAGCCCGGCATCCAGGGCGCTGACGTGCAGGGCGCCTTGCAGGTAAATCGAGAACAGCAAAAAGAACACGCCAATGGCGTACAGCGTCAGCGCCACCAGCAGCGCGCGGCCCAGCCCCGGGGCGCGCAGTGCGGCGGGATCCAGCAGCGGTGCGCCGCCGGTCCGGGCCAATCGCGATTCATATCGCCAGAACCCGCGCAGCAGCAGCGGCACCGCGATCAGCGACAGCCAGGACCACCAGGGCCAACCGGCCTCGCGCCCCTCGATCAACGGCACGATCAACGCGCCCAGGGTCAGCATCGACAGGGCCATGCCGCCCAGGTCCAGCTTGTTGGCGTGTTGTACGCGCAGGTCTTTGAGCAGGGGAACCCCCAGCAATAGCACCAGCAGCGCCACCGGCAGGTTGACCAGAAAGATCGCACGCCAGCCCAGCCCGAGAACGTCCTGTGAAATCAGGATGCCCCCCAGCGCCTGGCCGACCACCGCCGCCAGGCCGAATACCGCGCCGTACAGGCTGAGTGCGAAGGGCTTTTGTGTGTCGTGAAACAGCACATGCACCGCGGCGAGTGCCTGCGGCGCCATCACCGCAGCCGTGATGCCTTGCAGCGCGCGCCCAGCCACCAGTGCCCAGGGCGACCAGGCCAGGCCGCACAGCGTGGAGGCGGCGGCAAAACCGATCAGCCCGGCGAGAAACACTCGGCCACGACCGAACAGATCCCCGAGCCGACCACCGGTGATCAGCGTCACCGCATACAGCGCGGCATACGCGGAAATCACCAGTTGCTCGGCCGAGGACGAGGCGCCCAGGTCCGTCTGGATCGAGGGCAGGGCCACGTTGACGATGAAGAAGTCCAGCGGCGGCAGAAAGGCGCCCACCAGCAGCACGGCAAACATCGCCCAGCGGCGTGTGTCGGTTGAAGCGACAGCGACTTGAAGCATGGGTTGTCTCCAAAGGGAACCGAAGGGTTCCGAATGCGAACCTATTCTGAGGACCCCGGGCTTGCGACGGGACTGCCATTGCTGCATCTTCGCTGTTCATATTTGTACGGGCATCGGCATGGAATGGAATGACTTGCGCGTGTTTCTGGCGATCGCCCGCAGTGGTTCGCTGGGCGCGGCGGCCAAGCAACTGGGAGTGAGCCATCCCACCGTCGGGCGGCGTTTGCAGGCGCTGGAGCAGCTCAATGGGCAGGTGTTTTTCCGGCGTACCAGCCAAGGGCTTGTGCTGACGGCGGCGGGTGAGAGCATTCTGTTCCTGGCGCAGGAAATGGAACGCAGCGCCCTGGCCATCGAGCGGCGTATCGCCGGCGGTGGCCATCAGCCCGAAGGCTTGTTGCGGATCTCGTCGGCGGATTGGTTCGCCGGTTATGTCCTGGCGCCGGTGTTGGGCGAGTTGCTGCGCCGTTATCCGCTGATCGTCCCGGAAGTGATCGCCGCGCACCGGCTGTTCGACCTGGCGCGGCGCGACGCCGACATTGCCTTCAGGATCGTGCCGTTCACCGAGCCTGACATTGTGCAGCGTCGATTGACGACCATGCCCTACGGGCTTTATGTCGCGGCTCACGCGGATTTTTCCCCGGGCCCGGAGGGTGAGGGGCTGGGGCTGATCCTGATGAACACCGCGCAGTCCCATTACCCCGATGTGCTGTGGCTGCAAAAACGCTACCCCCGCGCAAAAACCCGCTTCACCAGCAGCAGCCGTACCGCACAGGCGCGGATGTGTGCGCTGGGGCTGGGCGTGGCGGTGTTGCCGCGAGCGTTGGGCGACCAGTCGCCTTTGCTGCGGCGCCTGGACGTGGGTGAAGCGCCGCCGGGGCGTGATATCTGGATGGGCTATCACCAGGACATGCGCCAGATGGACCGGCTGCGGGCCCTGGCCGACCTGGCCGCCGAGATGATTGGTGGCGACGGCGCCGACGCGCCGGCGGGATAAACCCTACCCAAATTCACCAATACCACTATCACTCCCTTTTGCCTTTCTGCCACAAGGGGGACGCATTGCCTGCCTAGCATGGCCTTCATCCGTTCGATGAGGTGCCTTGCATGAACACAGCCCTGAGCCAACCCGGCGCACCGATGAAGGTGCGCGGTATCCAGAAACGCTTCGGCGCCTTTACCGCGCTGGACAACGTGTCCCTGGACGTCGCCGCCGGTGAGCTGGTGTGTCTGCTGGGGCCGTCCGGCTGTGGCAAGACCACCTTGTTGCGTTGCATCGCCGGCCTTGAGCGCCAGGACAGCGGCGAGCTTTACCTGGGCAGCCGGGATGTTTCCCGACTGGCACCGCAGGCGCGGGACTACGGCATTCTGTTCCAGTCCTACGCGCTGTTTCCCAACCTCACCGTTGAAGCGAATATCGGCTACGGCCTCACCGGCAGCGGACGTGATGAAGTGCGCCAGCGCGTTGGCCAGATGCTCGAACTGGTGGGCCTGGTCGGCAGTGAAAAGAAATACCCCGGCCAGCTTTCCGGCGGTCAGCAGCAACGCGTGGCCCTTGCCCGGGCGCTGGCGCCGGCACCCTCGCTGTTACTGTTGGACGAGCCGATGTCGGCCCTCGATGCCCGCGTGCGCGAGCATCTGTGCACCGAGTTGCGTCAACTGCAACGGCGCCTGGGCATCACCACGCTGATGGTCACCCACAACCAGGACGAAGCCATGTTGATGGCCGACCGCATCGCCGTGATGAACAACGGCAAGGTCGAGCAATACGCCACCCCCCAAGAGATTTACGACCGCCCGGCCACACCGTTCGTGGCCGAGTTCGTCGGCCAGGGCAACTGGCTGCCGTTCAGCCGCAACAGTGCCAGCCACGCCCAGGTCGGCGGGATGAACATGCGCCTGGCCGACGATGCCGGCCAGGCCGCGTCCGGGCGTCTGTTCTGCCGCCCGGAGGCGATCAGCGTCAACCCGCCGGTGCATGAAGAAAACCTGTTCCCGGCCAAAATCCGCGAGATCACTTTCCTTGGCAACCGTTGCCGCATGAGTTTCGAGCTGGCACAACTGCCTGGTCATCCGCTGCTGGCCGAACTGGCGCCCGAAGCCATGCCGCGCCTGGGCGCCCAGGATATCTGGGTGGCCCTGCCGCCGCGCAGCCTGCAGGTGTTTGCCTGAGATGGCGGCGGTCATGACTTTGCCGCGTCAGGTGTCCCGTGCCGAAGTCGGCGACCGTCTGTTCGTCGTCGGCGGCAAGCTTGTGTGGTTGGTGCTGTTGGGTGTGGCGGTGTTGCTGCCGTTGCTGGCGATCTTCTGGCGCGGCTTCAGCAGTGAGGCCGGACAGGGCGGTGGTCTTGTCGCCGCGCGGGAACTGATCGCGAGCGACAATTTCCACTGGCTGCTGGGTAACAGCCTGAAGGTTTCCCTCAGCGTGGCGGCCATCGTCGTACCCCTGGCCTACCTGTTTGCCTACGCCCTGCAACGTACGCTGATCCCCGGCAAGGCGATCTGGCGTGGCCTGTCATTGCTGCCGCTGATGGCGCCGTCGATGTTGCCGGGTATCGCGCTGGTGTACCTGTTCGGCAATCAGGGCCTGTTGCGTGGCCTGCTCTCGGAGAATATCTACGGCTTCTGGGGCATTGTGCTCGGTGAGGTGATCTACACCTTCCCACACGCCTTGATGATTTTGCTGTCGGCGCTGTCCCTGGCCGATGCGCGGTTGTTCGATGCAGCCTCCAGCATGGGCGCAAGCCCGGCCCGGGCGTTTCGCAGCATCACCTGGCCGGCCACGCGCCAGGCGGTGTTCGCCGCGTTTTGCCTGGTGTTTACCCTGACCATCACTGACTTTGGCGTGCCCGTGGTGGTCGGCGGCGATTACCAGGTGCTGGCGCTGGAAGCCTACAAAGCCGTGGTCGGCCAGCAGCAGTTCGGGCGCGGCGCATTGATCGGCATGGTGTTGCTGCTGCCGGCGCTGTTCAGCTTCGGCATGGATGCGTGGCTGCGTCGTCGTCACGGTGATTCGATGAGCGGGCGCGTCCAGGTTTTCCAGCCGACGCCGTCGCGCACCCGAGACGCCTGCTATCTGGCGCTGGTGCTGTTGATCTGCGCCGCGTTGCTGCTGGTGTTCGGCATGGCGGTGTATTCGTCGCTGGTCAAATTCTGGCCGTACAACCTGTCGCTGTCGCTCAACCACTACCAGTTCGAAGACACCGCCGGCGGTGGCTGGCTGGCCTATCGCAACAGCCTGACCCTGGCGCTGTGCACGGCATTGATCGGCAGCGTGCTGATCTTCACCGGCGCCTACCTGATGGAAAAGACCCGCGATCAGAAGGGCCTGAACCTGGCGTTGCGCTTGCTCAGCTTCGTGCCGATGGCCGTGCCCGGCCTGGTGCTGGGCTTGGGCTACGTGTTCTTTTTCAACCTGTCGGGCAACCCGCTGCATGTGTTCTACGGGACCATGGCTCTGTTGGTGGTGTGCACCATTGCGCACTACCTGACCACTGCGCAGATGACGGCCACCACGGCGTTGCGCCAGCTGGACGCCGAATTCGAAGCCGCCGCGCTGTCCCTCAAGGCGCCGCTGTACCGCCATTACCTGCGCGTGACCGTGCCGATTTGCCTGCCGGCGTTGCTGGACATCGTGCGCTACCTGTTCGTGTCGGCGATGACCACCGTGTCGGCCGCGATCTTTCTCTACAGCCCCGACACCATCCTCGCCGCCGTCGCCGTGCTGAACATGGACGACGCCGGCAACGTGGGCGGCGCGGCGGCCATGTCGACCTTGATTCTGTTCACCTCAGTCGGCGTCTCGCTGCTGCTGGCGTGGGCCTCACGTGGCGCGTTGCGCCGCTCTCAAGCCTGGCGCCAGACCGCGCCCGGCCACTAAACATCCCTGAAGGAGGTGCTTCATGTTCAAGCCCCTGGCGCTGGTCGCTGCCGTACTCACCGCATTCAGCCTGAATGCCTTCGCCAAGACCGAACTGACCGTGTACACGGCCCTCGAAGCCGAGCAGTTGAAGAGCTACAAAAAAGCCTTCGAGCAGGCCAACCCGGAGATCGAGATCAAGTGGGTGCGCGACTCCACGGGCATCATTACCGCCAAGCTGCTGGCCGAGAAAGACCGCCCGCAAGCTGACGTGGTCTGGGGCCTGGCGGCTTCCAGCCTGGCGATCCTCGACCAGCAGGGCATGCTCGACAACTACGCGCCCAAAGACCTGGACAAGATCGGCAAAAACTACCGCGACACCGCCAACCCGCCGGCCTGGGTCGGCATGGACGTGTGGGCCGCGACCATTTGCTTCAACACCGTCGAAGCGGAGAAACAGGGCCTGACCAAACCGGTGAGCTGGCAAGACCTGACCAAGCCTGAGTACAAGGGCAAGATCGTGATGCCCAACCCGGCGTCGTCCGGTACTGGCTTCCTGGACGTCAGCGCCTGGTTGCAGACCTTTGGCGAGAAACAGGGCTGGCAGTACATGGACGACCTGCACCAGAACATCGGTCAGTACGTTCACTCCGGTTCCAAACCGTGCAAGCTGGCCGCGTCGGGCGAGTTCCCGATCGGAATCTCCTTCGAATACCCGGCCGTGCAGTTGAAGCGCCAGGGCGCGCCGCTGGACATCATCCTGCCCAAAGAAGGCCTGGGCTGGGACATCGAAGCCACTGCTGTGATGAAAGGTACGAGCCACGCCGATGCGGCGAAAAAACTGGCTGACTTCTCGGCCAGCACTGCGGCCATGGACCTGTACAAAGACAACTTCGCCGTCCTCGCCCAACCGGGCATCGCCAAGCCGCAGACCGAACTGCCGGCGGACTATGAACAGCGCTTGATCAAGAACGACTTTGCCTGGGCGTCGAAGAACCGCGACAGCATCCTGGCCGAGTGGCGCAAGCGTTATGACGGCAAGTCGGAGAAGGTGGCCGGTCAGTAAGTTTTCGTAAGGGCTGACGGCCTCTTCGCGGGCAAGCCCGCTCCCACATTTGAATGTGTTCACAAATCAAAATGTGGGAGCTGGCTTGCCTGCGAAGGCGGCTTCGAATTCAGGACATCTCTCCATGACACAACACAATGACCTACTGATCGTCGGCGCCGGCATCCTCGGCCTGTCCCACGCCTACGCCGCCGCCAGGCGCGGCCTCAAGGTCAAGGTCTTCGAACGCAGTGCCACGCCGCTGGGTGCTTCGGTACGCAACTTCGGCCAGGCCCTGGTCACCGGCCAACCGCCGGGGCCGATGCTCGACCTGGCGCGGGAAAGCCGTGACATCTGGGCGCACTGGGCACAAGTCGCGGGTCTGCAACTCAAGCGCAACGGCGCGTACCTGTTCGCCCGCACCGAAGCCGAAGAGCATCTGCTGGAAGCCTTCTGCGCTGGTCGCGCTCAACGGCACGGCTACAACGTCGAACTGCTGCAAGGTTCGGCGATGAAAGACCTGTACGGCGGCCAGTTCCGTCATCACCGCGCGGCGCTGCACGGCAAGGACGATCAACAGCTGTATTCCCGCGAGGCAATCCCGGCGCTGATTCACTACCTGAGCCAGACGCTGGGTGTGGAGTTTCACTTTTCGACGCTGGTACGCGATGTCGAGCCCGGCCAACTGCACAGCACCGCGGGCAGCTTTCGGGGGACGCAGATCATTGTCTGCGCCGGTCACGATTACCAGACCTTGCTGGCCGAGGCCCTGGCCGAACTCAACCCGAGTCTCTGCCGCCTGCAAATGCTGCGCGCACGGCCGGCGGTGAACCTGAACTTGCAACACGCACTGCTGACCGGCCTGAGCTGCGTGCACTACGGCGCGTTCGCCGACCTGCCGGAGGCGGCACCGGTGCAGGCACAGATCCTGCGCGATGCGCCGCACCTGCATGAGCATGGGATTCACTTGCTGATCAGCCCGACGCCCCATGGCGAGCTGATTATCGGCGACTCCCACGACTACGGCAGCGATGCCTCGCCGTTCAATGCCGAGCAGGTCGATGACTGGATGATCGAACTGGCCGAGCAGACCCTGGGCTGCAAGGTTCAGGTGGTGGAGCGTTGGCAGGGGGTGTACGGCTCGCGCGGGCCGGGACCGTTTTCGTTCCTGCAGGTGGCGCCGGGCGTGAGTGCGGCCTTGATGCACACCGGCGTGGGCATGAGTGTGGGGCCGGCGATGGCCGAGCGAAATATCACGGCAATGTGGGGAGAGGCGACATGAACCGGGAACAGACGATTGCCGAGGTCTTCGGCTTGTATGAACAGCACGGCACGGCGGATTACATCGGCGAGCCGGTGTCGCAGATCGAGCATATGTCCCAGGCTGCGCAGCTCGCGTTGGCGGAAGGGTATGACGATGAAGTGGTGCTGGCGGCGTTTTTCCATGATATCGGCCATCTCTGTGGTCAGGGCGGCGAGAACATGGGCGGCTACGGTGTGGTCAGCCATGAGCGGCTGGGGGCGGATTACCTGCGCCGCGCCGGGTTCAGCGAGCGCATGGCAAAGCTGGTGGAATACCACGTGCAAGCCAAGCGCTACCTGACGTTCAGCCAGCCGGACTATTACGCGCGCTTGAGCGAAGCCAGCCGCCGTACCCTGGGGTATCAGGGCGGCGTGATGAGCGCCGAGGAAGCGCACGCGTTCGAACAGGACCCGCTGTGCGCCGTCAGCCTGCGCATGCGCCACTGGGACGAACAGGCCAAGGAAATGCACGTGCCGGTGCTGGACCTTGAACTGCTCAAGGCCAAGGCCCGGCAACTGCTGGCGGCTTAGGTTTCGTCCAGGCGCCGGGCCAGGGCTTCGACCTGTTCCTGGCGTTCGGCCTGGCTGAGTCTGGCGTGGGGATTGAGGGACGACCATTGCGGGTGGGCTCGCGCCTTGTGCAGGGCGTCCGGCAACTTGCCTTCGCGCCAGGTTTTGTCCTGGGGCGTGTCGACCTTGATGCTGTGCAGTGCCGCGTGCCCGCGCAGGTTCAGCGCCTTGAGCAACTGGCGCTGGCGCAGGGCGAGCAGGCGCAGCACGCTGTCGTCCACGGTCAGCTCGCGCTGGCCCTTGAGCTTGCCCAACAGACGGCCACCGTAGCTGCGCGCGGTTTGCAGCGCGCCACCGGCAATCGCACCGGCGATGGCGGCGGCGCCGAGGGTCAGGCCGCCGACCAGCAGGTCCACACCCGCTCCGGCAGCCGCGCCGGCAGCGATGCCACCACCGACGCGCACGCCGAGTTGCTTGAGGGTTTCAGGGTTGAACAGGTCGTCACCCCAGCGGCCATCCAGCAGCGGCAAGTCGCTGGCGGCGGCATCCTGCGGGCGAAAGCCGTACAGCTTGAGCAGGGCCTCCACGCATTTCTGCTCGCGCTGGCGCACGACTTGGCGCAGATCGCCGATGGCCTGTTGCTCATTTTCGATCACCACGCTGCGACGGCAGGCGGCGCAGTCCAGCAGCAACTCGGCAATCAGCCGCGCGGCACTCTGCTGGCGGGCCAGGCGTTGGGCTTCCTGGTCGAGAATCAGGCGCTCCAGTTGTGGCCGGGCGTTTTCCAGCAGCAGGGCGAGGCTTTCATACAGGCGCCGTTCGCCGTCTTCCGGTGGCGCCACACTGTCGAATCGCACCAGGGCATGCAGGCCGAGGCGCGCGAGGGCTTCACGCCAGTCCGGTTCGCGGTGTTCGTTGCTGCTGACGAAATTGAGCACCGGCAGCAATGGCTTGCCACAACTGGCCAGCACTTGCAGCTCATCACGGTATTTGGCCAGCACCGGTTCGCGGGCGTCGATCACATACAGGCCGGCGTCCGACGCCAGCAACTGGCGCAGTACCTTGGCTTCCTGTTCGAACCGTTGGCGCGCTTCGCTGCCCTCCAGAAAGCGCGCCAGGCGGGCCGGGCCGTCGAGGCGTTCACCCGGGCGGTCCTGGCGTTCGAGGTAGTCGAGCAGGGCGATGGCGTCTTCCAGGCCGGGCGTGTCGTACAGCTCCAGCAAGGCTTCGCCGTCCACCGACAGGCGCGCGCCTTCCACATGCCGCGTGGTGCTGGGACGATGGGAGACTTCGCCGAAGCCCACGTCACGGGTCAGCGTGCGCAGCAGCGAGGTCTTGCCGACGTTGGTGTGGCCGACCACGGCGAGTTTCAACGGTTTAGTCATGACCGGTCTCCAGCCAGTTCAGCGGCGCACAGTCGGCGAACGGCAGTTCAAGCTGTTGCAACGCGGCGTGCCAGTCGCCCAGTCGTTCGGCGTCCAGTGCCTGGCCGGCGGGCGCTTGCAGCAGCCACACGCGGGTGGCCGTGGCGCTACGGGCCAGTTCGCCGATCAACGCCAGGCTGCCGCGGTCCGGCGAACGGCGCGGGTCGCAGGCAATGGCCAGGCGCGCAGGCGGGAAGCGCGTGAGCTGTTCCAGCAGTGTGTGGCGTGATTCGCGGCTGTCGAGGATGCCGGCGTTCTTCACACCGGCGGGCAGTTTGGGTGGCCAGGGATGTTGGTCGTCCAGTTCGATGGCCACCAGCAGGGCGCCGCTGCTCTCCAATTCACTGACGCCGCCGCTGACGGGGTGCAATTGTTCCGGCGCGGCGTCGTTGATCCCAAGGCGTTCGCTGCTCGGCATCAAGCGTTCGCGCAAGTGGCTGTAGCCGGGCAGGTTCAGGTCCAGGCGCAGGACCGCGCGCCCGCGCTTCCAACGCCACAGGCAGAGCAGGGCGAGGATCAGGCGCGGCAGCAAACCGTAGACCAGCAGCACGCCGACCAGCCAGGCCGCCCAGGCCTGGCGGGCGCTTTCGATATTCAGCGCGGCATCGCCGCTGGCGCGGACCATCTCGACGGTCGGCACGTTGAAGCCCAGCCAGGCCGGCAGTGTGCCGAGCGCCTGGGTGACGGCGACGAAGGTGTCGGCACCGAGAATGGTGGTTTCCCACACAAAGCCGTAGCGTCGGGTGGCGAGCAGTGTCAGAAGAATCACCAGGGCGCTGAGCAACGCCAGCAGCCACAGGCTGTTGACCAGTACGCCAACGGCCCAACGATTGAGTTTCTGCCGTTGCAGCAACAGTAAAAGCGCCGGCGCCAGTTGCGCGGCCTTGGCGTCGCGGGCGAGCTTTTCGCTGAGCCAAAGCCACAACCGCCCAAGGCTGGCGCTGTGTTCTCCGGCGAACAGCAAACCCAGTGCCCAGCTGACCAGCAGGATCAGGTTCAGGCCCAGCAGGCTGCCCAATGCCCAGAACACATTCACCGGGGTCAGACCGTCACCCAGCGCAGCGAAGGCCAGGCCGGCGCCGCTGATCACAGCGACAATCGCCAGCAGCACCAGCGCCAGGCGCGCCCCTTGCAGCCAGCGGGTGAGGGCGGCGGTCAGGCCATCGCGCTCGGCCAGGTGCAAGGCACGCTGTTGGATGCGTGTCGGCAGGTCGCCTCCGGCCGCGCGGGCCAGGCGGTTGGCTTCCAGGTCATCCAGGTTGCCCGCGTGTTCTTCGCGCAGGCGCACGGTTTCGGTCAGCCAGAGTTTGTGCAGCGGATTCAGTGCAGTCACGCGCCTTCCTGTTGAGCCAGTGAGGTCTGAGCATAACCGCTGGCTTGCACCTCTGGTATTCTCGTCGCCATGAAAAAAACTCTCCCTTTAAGCCTGATCGCAGCCCTCGGTGAAAACCGTGTGATCGGCGTCGACAACAGCATGCCCTGGCATTTGCCGGGGGATTTCAAATATTTCAAGGCCACCACCCTGGGCAAGCCGATCATCATGGGGCGCAAGACCTGGGATTCCCTGGGCCGACCGCTGCCAGGGCGCTTGAACCTTGTGGTCAGCCGTCAGACCGATCTTGAGCTTGAAGGTGCGGAAGTTTTTCCGTCACTGGAGGCTGCCATCGAGCGTGCCGAGGCCTGGGCGCTGGAGCAGGGCGCGGACGAACTGATGCTGATCGGCGGCGCGCAATTGTATGCGCAAGGCCTGGCGCAGGCGGATCGGCTTTATCTGACGCGGGTGGCGTTGAGTCCGGAGGGCGATGCCTGGTTTCCGGCGTTTGATTTGAACCGGTGGAAGCGGGTGTCGAATCTGGAGAACCCGGCGGAAGGCGACAAGCCAGCGTACAACTTCGAAGTCTGGGAAAAACGCTGATTGTAGTGAGCGGGCTTGCCCCGCTCACTACAAGGTCGCCGTCAGGCTTGGGCCAGTTCGGCATGCTCATCGGCATTGAGCAACGCTTTATCTGTCTGCCCCATGATCTGGCTGGTAATCGCCCCTGCCGTCATCGAACCATTCACGTTCAACGCTGTGCGGCCCATGTCGATCAGCGGCTCCACGGAAATCAGCAGCGCCACCAGTGACACCGGCAAGCCCATGGCCGGCAATACGATCAGCGCGGCAAAGGTCGCACCGCCGCCTACGCCCGCCACGCCGGCCGAGCTCAAGGTCACAATCGCCACCAGGGTTGCGATCCACAGCGGGTCCAACGGGTTGATACCCACGGTTGGCGCGACCATCACCGCCAGCATGGCCGGGTAAAGGCCGGCGCAACCGTTCTGGCCGATGGTGGCGCCGAACGAGGCGGCAAAACTGGCGATGGATTGCGGAATGCCGACACGGCGCGTCTGCGCTTCAATGCTCAGCGGGATCGCCGCCGCGCTGGAGCGGCTGGTGAAGGCGAAGGTCAGCACCGGCCACACCTTGCGCAAGAAGCGCAGCGGGTTGATCCCGGCCACGGCCAGCAGCAGGCCGTGCACCCCGAACATCAGGCCGAGGGCCAGGTACGAGACCACCACAAAACTGCCGAGCTTGATGATGTCCTGCAGGTTGGAGCCGGCCACCACTTTGGTCATCAGTGCCAATACGCCGTAGGGCGTGAGCTTCATCACCAGGCGCACCAGTCGCATCACCCAGGCTTGCAGGGTGTCGATGGCGTTGAGCACTTTCCGGCCTTTTTCCACGTCGTCCTTGAGCAGTTGCAGCGCGGCGACGCCCAGGAACGCGGCGAAAATCACCACGCTGATGATCGACGTCGGTTTAGCCCGCGCCAGGTCGGCGAATGGGTTCGACGGCACAAACGACAGCAGCAATTGCGGGATATTCAGGTCGGCGACCTTGCCGGCGTAATCACTCTGGATGACTTGCAGGCGGGCCATTTCCTGGGTGCCGGCCACCAGGCCCTCGGCGGTGAGGCCGAACAGGTTGGTCAGGCCAATGCCGATCAGCGCCGCAATCGCGGTAGTGAACAGCAGGGTGCCGATGGTCAGGAAGCTGATCTTGCCCAGGGAAGCAGCGTTGTGCAGGCGCGCCACGGCGCTGAGGATCGAGGCAAACACCAGCGGGATCACGATCATCTGCAGCAGTTGCACATAACCGTTGCCAACCAGGTCGAACCAGCCGATGGAGGCCTTGAGCACTGGGTTGCCATCGCCGTAAATCGCGTGCAGGACGGTGCCGAACACCACGCCGAGCACCAGCGCGAGCAACACTTTTTTGGCCAGGCTCCAAGTGGTGCGGCGGGTTTGTGCCAGGCCCAGCAGCAGGGCCACGAACACCAATACGTTGAGGATCAGGGGCAGATTCATTGAAGCTCCATGTGAGAGTGCAGCCAATCGCGTGAACCTGCGATTGCGAACCGAAAATGCTAACAGCTTGAAATATATGAATTTAATACCGATATGGAATGGCCACTGTCGCTTTTGGAATAAGCCCGTGGCGCTCTCGCACATGGCGGTGGCGCAATCACGACGCAAGCGGTCGCGCTCGGGCGGTGACTGTCATATGGATTTGTTAGCGTCGATGTCTTTAACTCAGGGAGAAAACGCCGATGAAGCTCGCACCGAGACTGTTTGCCGCTGCGCTGTGCCTGGGCCTCGCCAGCCAGGTGATGGCCGCCACCGAGTTGAAACACTGGCCGGCGCCCGCCGCCAAGCAACTGAATGAAATGATCGCCGCCAACGCCAACAAGGGTAACTTCGCGGTGTTCGACATGGATAACACCAGCTACCGCTACGACCTCGAAGAGTCCCTGCTGCCCTATCTGGAAAACAAGGGCCTGATCACCCGCGACACCATGGATCCGTCGCTCAAGCTTATCCCCTTCAAGGACACGGCCGACCATAAGGAAAGTCTGTTCAGCTACTACTACCGTCTCTGCGAAGTCGACGACATGGTCTGCTATCCCTGGGTGGCGCAGATCTTTTCCGGCTTCACCCTCAAGGAACTCAAGGGCTACGTGGATGAGCTGATGGCCTCGGGCAAGCCGGTGCCGGTCACCTATTACGAAGGTGACGTGGTGAAAACCTCCGAAGTACAGCCGCCGAAAGTCTTCACCGGCCAGGCCGAGCTGTACAACAAGCTGATGGAAAACGGCATCGAGGTGTATGTGATGACCGCCGCCGCCGAAGAGCTGGTGCGCATGGTCGCCGCCGACCCGAAGTACGGCTACAACGTCAAACCCGAGAACGTGATCGGCGTGACCACCCTGCTCAAGGACCGCAAGACCGGCGAACTGACCACCGCCCGCAAACAGATCGCCGCCGGCAAATATGACGAGAAGGCCAACCTCGACCTGGAACTCACCCCGTACCTGTGGACCCCGGCGACCTGGATGGCCGGCAAGCACGCAGCGATCCTCACTTACATCGATGAATGGAAAAAGCCGGTGATCGTGGGTGGCGACACCCCGACCAGTGACGGCTACATGCTGTTCCACGATGTGGACGTGGCCAAGGGCGGCATCCACCTGTGGATCAACCGCAAGGACAAGTACATGACCCAGCTCAACGGCATGATGGCCAAGCACGCGGCGGCGCAGGCCAAGGAAGGGTTGCCGGTGACGGCGGACAAGAACTGGGTGATCGTCAAGCCTGACGAGATCCAGTAACACCGGGTCGTCTGCATCGCAGGCAAGCCAGCTCCCACACTTGATCGGGTTCACACGGTCAAAATGTGGGAGCTGGCTTGCCTGCGATGGCTCCCTAAAGAACACTCCAAAACCCACAGTAAAAAATAGATATCAATTGCGAACCAATCTCATCTTCTGCTAGCGTGCGCACTTCCTGAACCCCCGTTCTTCTCAAGGTAGTGCTGTGCCCTCCTGGAATTCGCAGATCGCGCGTCTGTTCGCGGAGCAGAAGAAAGCCCTCGAAGCGTTCGTCACGCGCCGCACCGGCAGCGCACAGGTGGCTGCGGACCTGACCCAGGAATCGTTCCTGCGCCTGGCGCGTCTCGACTCCGGCGAGAAGATCGACAACCTCCCGGCCTTCCTCTTCACCATTGCCAGCAACCTGGTGCGTGATCACCAGCGTCAGGCGATTCGCCGCGAGCGTCTGGACGCCGGCGAACCCAGTGAAGAATTGCCTTGCACCACCCCAGGCATCGACGAGCAACTGGCCGTCTATCAGCAGGAGCAACTGATGCAGGACGCAATCCTGGCGTTGCCCGAAGCGACTCGGCGGATCTTCCTGCTTTATCATGTCGACGAACTTTCCTATCGCGAGATTGGCGAGCGCCTGTCGATCACTCCGCGCAGTGTGGAATACCAACTGCGTCGTGCCCTGATTGAATGCCGCGCCTACATCAAGACGCGACTCGCCAGCGACACACAAGGACGTCGGTCATGACCGCTGCACACACTGCCGACGCGCTGTTCGAACAAGCCTGCGGTTGGTATTTCCGCCTCCAGGCCGAGGATGTCACGCCGGCCGAAATGGAGGCCTTTGCGGCTTGGCTCGGACAGGGCCAGGCTCAGGATGATGCCTGGCAGGAAGTGCGGGCGATGCTGGGTGGTCTGCGTGAACCGGCGCGGGTGATCCGTCGCACCGAACAGGCCGCCTGGCGCAAGCCGCTACGACGCTGGGCCTGTGCCGCCGCCGTGTTGCTGACGGTGGGGCTGACTGTGCAGAACACCCCCTGGCTGGACCGCCTGCGCGCGGATTACGCCACCACGACCGGTGAGTCGCGCACGGTCGACCTGGCTGACGGCTCTCGGTTGCAGCTCAACACCGACAGTGCGGTGCAAGTGCGTATGAACGGCGGTGAACGCCAGATTCGCCTGCTGCGCGGTGAAGGTTTTTTCAGTGTGACCAAAGATCCCGCGCGGCCTTTCGTGGTGCAGTCCGGTGAGGGCTGGGTGAAGGTGGTGGGCACCCAGTTCAGCGTGGCGCGGCGGGATGCGCAGACGCGGGTTCAAGTGGCGCAGGGCAAGGTACAGGTCAGTGCGGGCAACGGTGAGCCGGTTTACCTGGAACCGGGGCGGGCGGTTGAGTATCAGGGCCAGCGTCTCGCCGCCATCCACGGGTTCGACCCGGCCAGCGGCTTCGCCTGGCGCCAACGCCAACTGGTGTTCCGCCAACAACCGCTGTCGGAAGTGGTCAGCGAGCTGAACCGCTACTGGCCTGGCAAAACCCTGGTGCTGGGCGAAGCGCTGCGCAATCGCGTGGTGTCTGGCGTGTTTGAAATCGACAAGCCCGACGCCGTGATCAAGGCGTTGGAGTACACCCTCAATCTGCATGCCGAACACTACACCCCGTATTTGCTGGTGTTTCGTGAAGGCAAAGCGTCCTGACGGCAACTTTCTCAAAATATTTTCAGGGTTTCCCGGAACGCCATCGTCCTTGATCACTGAGGCGCAAATAGTAAGCACTCTCAAGTAGTGCGGCGCCGATCACTGACTTTTTGCACTGGGGAGCACCATCCATGGCACACCGATACGCCGCACGGCCTTTGCTGGCACTGGCCATTTCCATGGCCTGCGGTACTGCGCCGCTGTACTTGCAGGCCGCCGAGACCACTCAGGCTCAAACCTATCGTTTCGATATTCCAGGGCAGAGCCTGGATGGTGCGCTGGCGGCATTTTCGGCGGTGACGCGGGTTCAGGTGCTGGTGTCGGGTGAATTGACCCAAGGTGTGGTTTCGCCCGGAGTGCATGGCAATCTCGGGCAGCGCGAAGCCTTGGGCAAACTGCTGGCGGGCACCGAACTGAGCGCGGCGTTCATCAACGCGGACACGGTTACTCTGGAGAAACGCGTGGACACAGGCGGTGCCCTTGAAGTGGGCGCCACCACCATCAGCGCCGAACGCCTGGGTACCACGACCGAAGGTACCGGCTCCTATACCACGGGGGCCGTGACCCTGGGCAAGGGTGAGCAGAAACTCAAGGATATTCCGCAGTCGGTCAGCGTCATGACGCGCAAGCAGATGGATGACCAGAACACCACCAAACTGTCCGAAGTGGTCAAGCGCACGCCGGGCCTGACGGCGACCAAATCCCCCGGTCCCGGCCTGTTCATCTTCTCCCGTGGCTTCGAGGTCGGCACGCTGCAATACGACGGCGTGGGCATCCCGCGTAATACCTACACACTGGGCAGCTATCTCACCGAGAACATGGCGATCTACGACCGTGTCGAGACGCTGCGTGGCCCGGCCGCCTTGCTGCAAGGCGCCAACAGCCCCGGCGGCACCATGAACCTGGTGCGCAAGCGCGGCCAGCAAGCGCCCACCGTGACCGTCACGGCCAAGGCCGGCTCCTGGGACCATTACGGCACCCAAGTGGACGCCGGTGGCCCGCTCAATGCCGAAGGCACCTTGCGTGGCCGGTTCGTGGCGGATTACGACACCACCCAATCGTTCGTCGACTACGCGGGCGGCTGGAACCAGACGGTCTATGGCGCCGTCGACTATGACTTCACCCCGGACACGACGGTCGGCGTAGGCATCAGCAACCAGAAGGGCCATTCACGCCCCAACTTCATGTCGTTGCCCCGTTATGCCGACGGCAGCGACATTGGCCTGTCGCGCTCGACCTTTGTCGGCGCCAGCTGGAACCGCGCCGTCAATAACCAGACCCAGGTGTTCGCTGACCTGGAGCATCGCTTCAATGACGATTGGAAAGTGAAGGCCGCGCTGGTCGCCATGGATGAGCACAACGACGCGACTTACCAGGCAACGTGGGACACCGTCCCCAACCCCGGCGACACGGGGGACGTGCGCTACATCGACTGGGTAACCGACTTCAATACCAAAAGTCGCGGTGCGGATGTGTACGTCAACGGCAAGTTCGACGGGCTGGGCTTCCAGCAGGAAGTGGTCCTGGGCGCGAACTATTCCAAACTGACCACCAACGATCAGTGGGCGCGGGCGGCAACGGCGGGGGCGGATATTTTCAACATCGACCACAATCGCCCGCAGCGCGATAAATACCAGTTGTTCCAGGCGGGAAACGCGTCGAAGAGCTGGTACGACATTCGCCAGAAAGGCCTCTACGGCACCTGGCGCGTCAAGGTGCTGGACCCGCTGACCCTGATCCTCGGGGCGCGCAGCAGTTGGTATGAGTACTCCTACATTGGCCAGAGCGGTCGCCAGGGTGTGTATAACGCGCCGGAAGAAAGCACCACGCAAACCTCCGGCAAAGTCACGCCGTATGCCGGCCTGGTATACGCCCTGAACGATGAGTGGTCGGCCTACGCCAGCTACGCCGACGCGTTCGAACCGCAAACCAACCTGACCACCTCCGGTTCGCTGCTCAAGCCTATCGAGGGCAAGAACTACGAGCTGGGTATCAAGGGGGAATTGGCCGATGGTCGGCTCAACACCTCGTTCGCCATCTTCCGCTACGATCAGGAAAACCGTGCTGTCCAGGATCTGCAAGGGCCGATGAACTGCAATGGCTGGTACTGCTCGGTGGCCTCGGGCAAGGTGCGTAGCCAGGGCTTCGAAGCCACCTTGGGCGGTGAAGTGTTGCCGGGGTTGCAGCTGGTTTCCAGCTACACCTACAACACCACCAAATTCCTCAAGGACGACACCTACGAAGGCAAAGTCTTCAGCACCTGGACGCCCAAGCATTTGCTCAAGGTCTGGGGTGACTACCAACTGCCGGGGGATTGGCACAAATTCAGTGTCGGGGCAGGGGTGACAGCGCAAAGCAGTACCGTGGCGTATGACCGTACGTTCGATGTGCCGGGCAATGCCCTGTGGGATTCGCGGGTGGCTTACAAGATCAACCAGGAATTCACCGTTGCGGCGAACCTGAACAACCTGTTCGACAAGAAGTACTACATCCCGGCGTACAACGCGAACTGGGGCAGTAACTACTATGGTGATCCGCGTAACGTGATGTTCACGATGACCTACACCCCGCAGTTCTAAGCCTTATACATAACCCTTGTGGGAGCGGGCTTGCTCGCGAATGCGGTACTTCAGTCATGCATGTGTTGACTGACACTCCGCCTTCGCGAGCAAGCCCGCTCCCAAATTTTGATCCTCAGCACCCTGAAGGTTTCTTCAGGCAAAAAAATGCCCCGCACCTGGCGGG
>NZ_JBSVVZ010000052.1:0-47541 GCF_054071875.1 Pseudomonas sp. SDO524_S393
CATCTATGACTGACCCACCGCATTCGCGGGCAAGCCCGCTCCCACAGTCGATCTTTGGTGTGTCCAGAGCTGTGGTCAGCCAGCGTAACCCTTTTGAATTCAACCTGTGGCAATGCGAACCCTTACTGTTTAGCCGATGCAGGTGTATCGTATCTGCCCTTTGCAGGCCCCGGGCCTGCGGCTGATACGTGAGGTTGTTGTGTCCCGATCCTTTTCCCGTCGACAAATCCTGGGTGGTCTTGCAGGCTTGGCCGTCGTAGGCGTTGGTGCTGGTGGCGCCTACCGCTACTGGCTGGGGAAAGTCGCCGAGGCCGAGGCAGGGCACGATTACGAACTGATCGCCGCGCCCCTGGACGTGGAACTGGTGCCAGGACACAAAACCGAGGCCTGGGCGTTCGGCCCTTCGGCGCCGGGCACCGAGTTGCGGGTGCGCCAGGGTGAATGGCTGCGGGTACGTTTTATCAACCACCTGCCGGTGGCCACCACCATTCATTGGCACGGCATCCGCCTGCCGCTGGAAATGGACGGCGTGCCCTACGTGTCCCAGTTGCCGGTGCTGCCTGGCGAATACTTCGACTACAAATTCCGCGTGCCCGATGCCGGCAGTTACTGGTACCACCCCCATGTGAACAGCAGCGAAGAGCTTGGCCGTGGTCTGGTCGGCCCGCTGATCATCGAGGAGCGCGAGCCCACTGGCTTCAAGCACGAACGCACCCTGAGCCTGAAAAGCTGGCACGTGGACGAGGAGGGTGCCTTCGTCGCCTTCAGTATTCCCCGCGAAGCGGCGCGTGGCGGCACGGCGGGCCGGCTGTCGACCATCAATGGCGTGTCCCAGGCCGTGATCGATCTGCCTGCCGGGCAGATTACCCGTGTGCGTCTGCTCAACCTCGACAACACGCTGACCTATCGCCTCAACATCCCGGATGCTGAAGCGCAGATCTACGCGCTGGACGGCAACCCGGTGGAGCCGCGCCCGTTGGGCGAGGAATACTGGCTGGGCCCGGGCATGCGCATTTGTCTGGCAATCAAAGCGCCGCCGGCGGGCGAGGAACTGTCCATCCGCAACGGCCCCGTGCGCCTGGGCACCTTCCGCTCGGTGGCCAATAGTGATGCGCCCACCGAATGGCCGCCGGCACTGCCGGCCAACCCGATTGCCGAGCCGGACCTGGCTAACGCCGAAAAACTCAACTTCAATTTCGAATGGGTCGGTTCGGTGTCGGTGAATGTCGACAACGGCAAGCCGCCGAGCCTTTGGCAGATCAACGGCAAGGCCTGGGACATCACCGACAAGACCTGTGCGGATCGCCCGATTGCCAGGCTGGAGAAGGGCAAGAGCTACATTTTCGAATTGAAGAACATGACCCAGTACCAACACCCGATCCACCTGCACGGCATGAGCTTCAAGGTGATCGCCTCGAACCGCCACAAGGTGATTCCGTACTTCACCGACACCTATCTGCTGGGCAAGAACGAACGTGCCCGCGTGGCGTTGGTGGCGGATAACCCCGGGGTGTGGATGTTCCACTGCCATGTGATCGACCACATGGAAACCGGCCTGATGGCCGCCATCGAGGTAGCCTGATGCGCCAGATTCGCCCCGCGGCCATCATCGACCGCAGCCGCGACCAGGACTTCATGCGCGAAGCCCTGGCCCTTGCCGCCCAAGGCGCCGCGCTCGGCGAAGTGCCGGTGGGCGCGGTGCTGGTGCAGGACGGTGAAATCATCGGTCGCGGCTTCAACTGCCCCATCAGCGGCAACGACCCCAGCGCCCATGCCGAAATGGTCGCCATCCGCGCCGCCGCGCAGGCGATCAGCAACTACCGTCTGGTGGGCAGCACCCTGTATGTGACGTTGGAGCCCTGCAGCATGTGCGCGGGCTTGATCGTGCATTCGCGTATCGCACGGGTGGTGTATGGCGCGCTGGAACCGAAGGCGGGGATCGTGCAGAGCCAGGGGCAGTTCTTTACCCAGGGTTTTCTCAACCATCGGGTGCTGTTTGAAGGTGGCGTGTTGGCCGAGGAGTGCGGGACCGTGCTGAGCGAGTTCTTCAAGGCCCGCCGCGTAAAACCACAAACCACCTGACACCTCATGCCCCTGTGGGAGCAGGCAAGCCAGCTCCCACAGTTGATCTCCATTTATTCAGATGGAGTGGGGTTATTTCTTGGCGATGATCACCGCCCGCATCGGCGCCGGCAGCCCTTCGATCGTCTTGCTGTGATCTTCCGGGTCCAGGAAGTCGCTCAGCGACTGATACTTCATCCACTCCGTGCCACGCTGTTCCTCGACGGTCGTGACGCTCACATCCACGCAGCGCACATCGCTGAAGCCGGCGCGGCGCAGCCATAGCATCAGTGCCGGCACCGACGGCAGGAACCACACGTTACGCATCTGCGCATAGCGGTCTTCCGGCACCAGCACCTGCTGCTGATCGCCTTCCACCACCAGGGTTTCCAGCACCAGCTCGCCGCCTTTGACCAGGGTGTCCTTCAGCGCCAGCAAGTGCTCGATGGGCGAGCGACGGTGGTAGAACACGCCCATGGAGAACACGGTGTCGAAGCCCTCCAGGTTGGCTGGCAAATCTTCGAATGGAAACGGCAGGTGCCAGGCCCTGGGTTCCGACAGGTAACGTTGCACCGCCTGGAACTGGCAGAAGAATAGCCAATTCGGGTCGACGCCAATCACGCTGTCGGCGCCGGCGCCGAGCATGCGCCACATGTAGTAACCGTTGCCGCAGCCCACATCGAGGATGCGCTTGCCCTTCAGGTTCAAGTGCGGGGCCACCCGCGACCACTTCCAGTCCGAACGCCATTCGGTGTCCACGTGCACGCCGAACAGGTGGAACGGCCCTTTGCGCCACGGGCTCAAGCCCATCAGTGCGGTGCGCATCTGCGCGCGGGTGGCGTCGTCGCAGTCGGTGTCCAGGGTCAGGCCGTTGAGCAGGTCGACTTCGCTGGGCATCACTTCGGGCAGTGCATCCAGCGCACTGCGCCAACGCTCCAGGTCGCCATGGCCTTTTTCCATCTTGCTATCGAGTTGCGCTTGCAGGCCCTGGGCCCACACGGCCAGGGGCGTGCCGACCAAGTGGCGGGCGAGGGGGGACAGATCAATCATGGCAAGGCAATCAACGAGGCAAAGTTAAGACACTGGAACCACGGCACCACTTTGGAGAACCCGGCGGCCAGCAGGCGTTCGCGGTGTTCTTCGAGGCTGTCGGGCTTCATGACGTTTTCGATGGCACTGCGCTTCTGGGCGATTTCCAGTTCGCTGTAGCCGTTGGCGCGTTTGAACGCGATATGCAGATCGGTGAGCAGTGCGTGTTCCTCGGCATCGTTGAAGCGCAGCTTCTCCGAGAGGATCAGTGCACCGCCCGGCAACAACGATTGGCGAATACGCGAAAGCAACGCCAGGCGCTCATCCGGGGCGATGAATTGCAGGGTAAAGTTCAGCGCCACCACCGAGGCCGGCTGGAACTGCAACGCGAGAATATCGCCTTCGATCACCTCCACCGGCAACAACTCCTGGAACATCGAGTCCTGACCGTTGAGGTATTCGCGGCAGCGCTCGACCATCGCCGCGGAGTTATCCACCGCAATCACCCGGCAACCGTCGGTGCGCACATGACGACGCAATGCCTGGGTGACGGCGCCCAGGGATGCGCCCAGGTCGTACAGCACGCTGTTGGGTTGGGCAAATTGCGCCGCGAGCACACCGAGGTTCTCGACGATGGTCGGGTAACCTGGCACCGAGCGCTTGATCATGTCCGGGAACACCCGCACCACGTCTTCGTTGAAGGCGAAGTCCGGCACCTGCGACAGGGGCTGGGCGAATAGACGATCGGGTTCTTTGCTCACGGTGGTTCCGGCGACGATAAAGGAAAGGCCGGCATTTTAGCCAAGTTGGCCTTCGTGCGCGCGGGTTGTCTGATGGAAAGCCGATGCAGTGATCCCCCACTGGCCCAGCCAATACGTGATGATCAGCAAATACGGCGCCGCCTCGAACGCCACGACGAAGCGATTGATACCAATCAGCGTGTCGGAAAACACAAACGATGCCGCGCCTGCCGCCGCCAGCAACGCGGAGCGTTTCGGCACCTCAGTGCCCAGCCGGGCCAGGGCACGCCAGAGCATCGCGCTGATCACCAGCGCATAAACCACCACGGGAATCAGCAGGTCGCCCAAGCCATGGGCAATCAGAATGCTCAACAGGATCGCACCCACGCCCAGCGCCAACACCAGCGGCAACAGCGCCAGGCGGCGACAGTCGCTGAAATAGGCCTTGAGGTACGCCAGGTGCGCGAACAGGAAGGCGCCGAGGCCGAAGATGAACAGGTCGCCCGGCCAGGCCAGCAGCACATCGCCGACCAGGGAAAAAATCAGCCCCAGGCTGATCCAGCGTCGATAGTCGGTAGGGGGCGCATCATGCAGCCAGCCCAGCAGGGCCAACACCGGCAGCGGTTTGACCAGCAGGCACAGTAACGTAGCGTGGGTGGTCAGGCCGTAGATGAAGGTGCCGGCACCCATCAACGCAAGAATCAGCCAAGGCATCTCAGTTCACCGTGATGGCGCAGTCGAAGGTGTCGACGGGTTCGGCTTCCGGTTCCCAGGGTTGCTGAGAGGTCAGGCGCAAACGGCCCTGGCCTGTGGTAAACGCCTGGAAGCGCCAGGTCGACTGGCCGCCGCCACCGATCACGCCGGATTCCGCGCTGCTGTAGACCTCAGGGCTCAGTGCGCGCAGTACGCCTCCGGCGGAATCCTGGATGGCCCAGCGATAGCCGGTGGTGGGATTGCTCGGCAGGGTGAGGATCAGGTTTTGGCCGCTTTTCAGCTGGAGCGGGCAGGCGCTCTGATTGTCCACCGTGACGTTGTGCTTCGGTGCACTGGCGCACGCGGCCAGCAGGGCAAGGCTCAAGGGGAGAAGCAGGCGGGCAGCGGTCATGGAGGCTCCGTTGTATGACGACGAAGACCGAGCATAACCGAAGATGAGACAAGGTGTGACAAGAGGGGGTTGTGTTGTGGCGACGAACGCAATCGCGGGCAAGCCCGCTCCCACATTTGACCGATTTGTCATCAACAACACCGATCCCTGTGGGAGCCGGGCTTGCCCGCGATGAGGCCAGGCCAGGCATTACATCACGATCAGAACAACACCTTCGCCACATCCGCAAAGCGCTTGGCAAAGTGCACGGTCATGCCTTCCTTCAGGTACTCCGGCAATTCCTCGAAGCTGCCGCGATTGGGTTCCGGCAGGATCAGCTCGTGAATCTTCTGACGCCGTGCCGCAATCACCTTCTCGCGCACACCGCCGATCGGCAGCACATGCCCGGTCAAGGTCAGCTCGCCGGTCATGGCCACGCCTTTTTTCGGCGGCTGGTTGCGCGCCAGTGACAGCAGCGCACTGGCCATGGTCACGCCGGCGCTCGGGCCATCCTTGGGCGTGGCGCCCTCCGGTACGTGCAAGTGCACGAAGGCTTCGTCGAAGAATTTCGGGTCGCCACCGAACGACTTCAGGTGCGAGGTGATGTAGCTGTAGGCGATCTCGGCGGACTCCTTCATCACTTCACCCAATTGCCCGGTGAGCTTGAAGCCACGGTTGAGCGTATGGATGCGCGTTGCTTCGATCGGCAAGGTGGCGCCACCCATGCTGGTCCAGGCCAGCCCAGTGATCACGCCGGTGCCGGACAGCACCTGCTCGTTGCGGAATACCGGCATGCCCAGGGAGCTTTCCAGGTCCTTGGGGCCGATCTTGATCACCGCGTCCGGTTCGTCCAGCAACCTGACCACCGCCTTGCGCACCAGCTTGCCCAGCTGTTTCTCCAGCTGGCGCACCCCGGCTTCACGCGCATAACCATCGATCAATGCGCGCAGGGCGCTGTCGCTGATGGTCAGGCTGTTTTTCGCCACGCCGGCTTTTTCCAGCTGTTTTGGCCACAGGTGGCGCTTGGCGATGGCGACCTTTTCTTCGGTGATATAGCCCGACAGACGAATCACTTCCATACGGTCCAGCAATGGGCCGGGAATGGAGTCCAGGGTGTTGGCGGTGCACACGAACAGCACTTTGGACAGGTCCAGGCGCAGGTCCAGGTAATGGTCGAGGAATTCGACGTTCTGTTCCGGGTCGAGGGTTTCGAGCAGGGCCGAGGCCGGATCGCCCTGGTAGCTCTGGCCCATCTTGTCGATCTCGTCGAGCATGATGACCGGGTTCATCACCTCCACATCCTTGAGCGCCTGCACCAGCTTGCCGGGCAAGGCACCGATGTAGGTGCGCCGATGGCCCTTGATCTCGGCCTCGTCGCGCATGCCTCCGACGCTGAAACGGTAGAACGGCCGACCCAGGGATTCGGCGATGGACTTGCCCACGCTCGTCTTGCCCACACCCGGCGGGCCCACCAGCAATACGATGGAGCCGGCGATTTCGCCTTTATAGGCGCCTACCGCAAGGAACTCGAGAATGCGGCTCTTGATGTCGTCCAGGCCCGCATGGTGTTTATCCAGCACCTTGCGCGCATGTTTCAGGTCGAGCTTGTCTTCACCGTACACGCCCCATGGCACCGAGGTCGCCCAGTCCAGGTAGTTGCGGGTCACCGCGTACTCGGGTGAGCCGGTTTCCAGGATCGACAGCTTGTTCAGTTCTTCATCGATGCGTTTCTGCGCCTGGGCTGGCAACACTTTGCCCTCCAGGCGCTGCTCGAACTGTTCGACATCCGCGCTGCGGTCATCCTTCGTCAGACCCAGCTCCTGCTGGATGACCTTGAGTTGTTCCTTGAGGAAGAACTCGCGCTGGTGCTCACCGATCTTGCGGTTCACTTCGGCGGAGATTTCCTTTTGCAGGCGTGCGACTTCCACTTCCTTGCGCAGCATCGGCAGCACTTTTTCCATGCGCTTGAGCATGGGCACGCAGTCGAGTACTTCCTGCAATTCATTACCGGTGGCCGAGGTGAGTGCGGCGGCGAAGTCAGTGAGCGGTGATGGATCGTTGGGGCTGAAGCGGTTGAGGTAGTTCTTCAGCTCCTCGCTGTACAGCGGGTTGAGCGGCAGCAATTCCTTGATCGCATTGATCAGCGCCATGCCGTAGGCCTTGACCTCGTCGGTCGGTTCGCTCGGTTGATGTGGGTACTCGACTTCCACCAGGTACGGCGGCCGATGGTGCTTGAGCCAGGTACGGATGCGCACGCGGGTCAGGCCCTGGGCCACGAACTGCAATTTGCCGTTCTCGCGGCTGGCGTGGTGCACCTTCACCAGGGTGCCGTACAGCGGCAGGCTGGAAGTGTCGAAATGGCGCGGGTCTTCCGGTGGCGTGTCCATGAAGAACAGGGCAAGGGAATGGTGGTCGGACTTGCTCACCAGCTCCAGGGTTTCGGCCCAGGGTTCCTCGTTGACGATCACCGGCAGCACTTGCGCCGGGAAGAAAGGCCGGTTGTGGATCGGGATGATGTAGACCTTGTCCGGCAGGTTTTGCCCGGGCAGCGCCAGGCCGGTGTTGGACGATGGAGCTTCAGCGTTTTCGGGGTCGGCGTAGTCGTTCAGGTCGTAATCGGGGAAGGCTTGCTGGTCGCTCATGGGGCACCTGCATCAGGAAGTATGGAGGTTAGATGGGGCGGTGCTGCGGTGGTTTCAATGGCTATGGACGCTTGGCAACAATTTGCATGAAATCAGAAGCTTCTTCCTACGCCGCGAATTGATTCGTCCTTCAAGGCCGGTGAGGCAGCGATGCGGGCTCCACACGCCACCGGTCAAGCGAGTGTCGCCAATAAAATGACAGCGGAATCCCTGATTTTATTGGGTGCACGAATCCAAGGTCCCAGCTAATCTGGTTTGAGCAGATACTCAATCTCAGTGGACGTTTTTTTGACGCCAAGTCAGCAGTTGCCAGGGAGGCCTATGACAAAGGGACGTAGTGGCAGGAACCGGCGAAGGCTGCCAGAGGGCACTGCAATGAGGTGGCGCCATACGTTCCAAACCCGCATTGCCGGGGTGCTGGCGCTATTGCTGCTGGTGGTCGTCGCCGCGACCTATTTTGCCGTCAAGACCGCCACCACCCGTGCCGTGGAAAACCAGGCGCAAGTCCAGCTCAAAACCGGCAGCCAGGTGTTCGAGCGCTTGTTGGACCTGCGCGGACGTCGCCTGCAATACGGTCTTGACTGGCTCACCGTCGACGGCCCGTTCAAGCAAGCGGTCGCCGAAGGCAAGACCGTGCCGATCCTTGCCGCCCTGCGCCGTCACGGTACCGGCATCCGCGCCAGTGAAGTGTTTGTACTGGGCCTCGATGGCAAGGTAATGGTCAGTACGTTGCCGTTGCTGACGCGCGGTCAATCGTTCCCCTATGAAGACGCGCTGCGTCACGCCCGGCGCAGCGGCCTGCAAATGCTGATTGTGGCCATGGACGGGCGCCCCTATCTGCTGGTGCAGGACGAAGTGCTCGACCCGTTGCCCATTGCTCGCGTGATCATGGGGTTCCCCATGGACAAGCTGTTCGCCGATGAGCTGCGATCCATGAGCAACCTGGAAGTGTCCTTCCTCAGTGTGCAGAACGGCCAGGTCGGCGAGTTGTTCAGTACCCAGCCCGACGCTTATCAGGCCGCGATCATCAGCACACTGCGTGACGCTCACCCCAACCCCGAGGCGCAGATCAACCTGTTTTACGGGCAGCGCGTGCTCAGCCAGGTGTTGCCGTTGGCCAATACCGGTGACGGTGATGAGGTCCGCGTGCTGCTGCAAAGCCCGCTGGACCATGCCCTGGAATCCTTTGCGCCGCTGGACCGGCAGTTTCTTGCGATTGCCATGGCGGTGCTGGTGGTGTCGCTGGGCGCTGCGTTGTTCCTGGCGCGACGGGTATCGCGTCCGCTCAATGCGCTGGTGGAAGCCGCCGAGCGCATCGGCGCCGGTGATTACCGCGCGCCGGTACGGGTGCGCAGCCACGATGAGTTCGGCCTGCTGGCCCGTGCGTTCAATGCCATGCAAAGCGGCATCGCCGTTCGCGAGCGACAACTGGCCCACAATGCCCTGCACGACCCGCTCACCGGCCTGCCCAATCGCGCCCTCGCCATGGAACGCCTGGGCAGTGCGATCAGCGCGGGGCGGCCGGTCGTGTTGTTGTACCTGGGCATCGAAAACTATCGGGTGATCAACGAAGGCTTCGGTCCCCAGGGCGTGGAGGAGATGCTGCGCGAGGCCAGCCGGTGTCTGTCCATGAGCCTGTTGGCCAGTGACACCGCTGCGCGGATCGCCGGCAGCGAGTTTCTGTTACTGCTGGAAAACACCGAGATCGACCGCGCCGTGGCCCGCGCCGACCGCTTGTATGCGCTGCTGACCGAGCCCCAGCGCATCGGCGATGACGAATTGCGTCATGAGGTGAGCATCGGTATCGCCGCCTACCCGGCCGATGGGCAGCAGGTGGAAGAACTGATCAGCCGTGCTGCGATTGCCCGGCACGATGCGGCCAGCCTGCCCGGGCACTTGCAGATCTATCAGCAGGACCGCGACCTCGCCCATCAACGCCAGATCACCTTGATCCGCGACCTGCGTCGGGCGGCGGTCGAGGGCGAGTTGTACCTGTGCTACCAGCCCAAACTCGACCTCACCCACGGCCATGTGCGCCAGGCCGAAGCGTTGCTGCGCTGGCAGCACGCGACCTTGGGCCTGGTGTCACCCGCCGAATTCATCCCCTTGGCCGAACGCACCGGCAGCATGAGCAGCCTGACCCTCTGGGTGATCGAAGAGGCCATCCGCCAGATCGCCGAATGGGCGCAGCGGGGTTTGCATATCCAGCTGTCGGTGAATATCTCGGTGGACGACCTGGCCGATGACGACCTGGCCATCCGCGTCACCACCTTATTGATGCAGCACGATGTAATGGCCCAGCAGCTGATTTTCGAGATCACCGAAAGCGCGATCATGCACAACCCTAAACAGGCCCTGAGCGTGCTGGAGCAACTGCGCGGCTGCGGGATCAGCCTCTCGGTGGATGACTTCGGCACCGGTTACTCCTCCCTGGCGCAATTGCAGCGTTTGCCGGTGCAGGAACTGAAGATCGACCAGTCCTTCGTGCGCAACCTCGACAGCACCAGCGGTGACGGCGTGATCGTGCGCTCGACCATCGAAATGAGCCACAACCTGGGCCTCAAGGTGGTGGCCGAGGGCGTGGAGTTCGAGCCCAGCCTGAAGCTGCTCAAGCAGTGGAAGTGCGACACCGCCCAGGGCTACCTCATCAGTCGGCCACTGAACGCCCAGGCGTTCGAACGGTGGATGCGGCGCGAGCGGGTGCCGATCTAGAGCGGCGACGGTAGAGGGATGCGATTCAAGACGCTCGATGTGCTCCATCGGGCGTTTTTTATGGGGGGCGATCCGTGGATGGGGGAGTAATTTTAAGTGTATGCACTAATATGTGTTACCGAGGGTGTCATTGCTCGTTGGCTCGTTGCCTAAAGGTGTTTTTATAATTGATTGATTTGTATGTGTTAATTATAAATTTATAAAATTCAATCTTCCATGGCTCACGATTTGCACGCGCCGATATGGCGTTAAAAAATCACAATAATAGTGTGTACGCCATATTAATTGCACCGGAAGAAGGCAGGACGCTCACAGGCGGTGCATCACCTTAAGCGGTTGAGTGGGGGTCAGCTATGCCATTGCGCACGTGCAAGTCGAGTCAGGTCCAGGATCACGCTATCAAGCAGGGCTTCAGGCCGGCCAGTCCCCCGGCTGGCTGAACGCCAGCGCTGACAAGGTCAGCGATTTACCCCTAACCCATCCCTATACAAGGTCTGCGCCTCGCAGCTGGACCTCACGGCACTCTATTGCTTGGAGAAAACCGCCATGTCCCGATTCAACCGGCCTTTGCGCCTGATGTTGTTGTGCTGCGCCTCTCTGCTGTGTACCCCCTTGCTGGCCGACGACAGCACGTCGCCCAAACCCTTCGGTCACCTGAGCTGGCGCAGTGACGATGGCGCCAGGTCGCTGGACTTTGGCGGTTCGGTACGCCTGAACCATCGGTACGAAGACTGGAAAACCAGCAGCAATGACCCGGCCCGTTTGCTGTTCGATATCGCTCGCTTCGAGGTCAAGGGCCAGTGGGACCGGTTTTACCTCGACGGCGGCTACACCTTCCAGGACCGTAACCGGCGTTCGATCGAGCATGCCCTGGTCGGCTATAAATTTCAGAGCGGCGATGACCTGCAACTGGGCATTGTCTACAAACCCTTCGGTATCTACCCCTATCCGGAAAATGGCTGGACCTTTCATATCCCGTATTTTCTGGGCTACGCCGATAGCGCCGCCCCAGGGCTCAAATACAGTCACCCGCTGGGGGATTGGAACCTGCAGGCCGCGTTCTTCCCGCGCATGATCCCCGCCGACCGGCGCTACACCCCGGAAGTCGGTACCTACAGTGACCTCAAGGACAATGCCCTGGCCAGCCTGCACGGTCAGGACAATGAGAAACGCAACCAACTCAGCCTGCGCCTGGCGCGTCCCTGGGGCAGTGATGGCTGGAATAATGAGGTGGGCCTGTCGCTCACCGGTTCCCAGGTGTACAACGGCACCACCGACCGCAACGGCAGCTATTGGGCGACCGCCGCACATGCCACGTTGAATAAAGGACCGTGGAGCACGCAACTGATGGGGATCCGCTATCAGTACAACCTGCGGAACCCCGACGGGGTCAGCGATGCCAGTGTGCTGATGGGCAGCAACGGCGTCAGCCCGGCGTATCTGGTGGCGGCCAAGGGTAACGTGGGCGTGTTCAACATCGGCTACACGCTGGATACGCCCCAACTGGGCAAGGTCAAAAGCGTCAAGTTCTACAACGACTACAGCGTGCTGCACAAAGACGAGAGCCATTGGAACAGCTCGCAGATGGACACCCTGGGCGTGAAGTTTCTGGCGGGGCCGATCGTGACCTGGGTGGACCTGACCTGGGGCAAGAATGCCAACCCTTACGGCGGCGTTGAAAATGGTACCGGCTGGACCTCGACCGGCTCATCGGGCAGCAACGACTGGTACTTCAGAACCAATGTGAATATCGGTTACTACTTCTAGCGCAGGCCCATGAAAAAAGGCGGCTACCCATCACTGGGCGGCCGCCTTTTCGTTGCCACCGGTAACGCTTAATCCGGCAGCTTGAACGCCATTACGTAGTCACCCTGTTTGGTACCCAGGGAACCGTGACCGCCGGCCACGACCAGCACGTATTGCTTGCCGTCCTTGCCGGTGTAGGTCATCGGCGTGGTTTGCGCGCCCGCCGGCAGGCGGCCTTCCCACAGTTGCTTGCCGTTTTTCACGTCATAGGCACGCAGGTACTGGTCCAGGGTGCCGCTGAGGAACGCCACGCCACCCGCAGTGGTGAACGTACCGCCCAGGCTTGGAACGCCCATGGTCAGCGGGATCGGCACCGGCGAGCTGTCACGCACGGTGCCGTTCTTGTGCATCCACAGGGTTTTGTGAGTGGTCAGGTCGACCGCTGCCACATAACCCCACGCCGGTGCCTGGCACGGCAGGCCCATCGGCGAGAGCAGGGCTTCGAGGATCACGCCGTACGGCGCGCCTTTGTTCGGCTGCACGCCTTCGGTTTCGCTGACGCGCGGGCCTTGCTTGGCGATATCGGCCGCCGGGATCAGCTTGGATTTGAACGCCATGTAGCTCGGGTTAACGAACGCGATCTGGCGAACCGGGTCGACGGAAATACCGCCCCAGTCGAACACACCGAAGTTGCCCGGGTACACGATCGAGCCCTGCAACGACGGCGGGGTGAACGGGCCGTCATAGCGCATCGACTTGAAGTCGATCCGGCAGATCAGTTGGTCGAACGGCGTCACGCCCCACATGTCACGTTCCTTGAGGGGCGGCGGCATGAAGTTCAGGTCGGACTTGGGTTGGGTTGGCGAGGTGTGATCACCGGCCACGGCGCCTTGCGGTACCGGGATCTCGTTGATCGGTACCACCGGCTGGCCATTGCTGCGGTCCAGCACGTAGATGCTGCCTTGCTTGGTCGACGCCATCACCGCTTGTTTCACGCCGTCGGCGGTCTTGATGTCGATCAGCGAAGGCTGGCCGCCCACGTCCATGTCCCACAGGTCATGGTGGGTGAACTGGAAGGTCCACTTCACATGGCCGGTGTCGATGTCCAGGGCGGTCAGGCCGGCGCTGTATTTTTCGGAGTCCGGGGTGCGGTCACCGCCGTACTGGTCGGGCATCTGGTTACCCATCGGCAGGTAGAGCATGCCGAGTTTTTCATCCACGGCGAACATGGACCACATGTTCGGCGAGTTGCGGGTATAGGTCTTGCCTTCGGCCAGCGGGGTGGTGTCGTCGGGGTTGCCGCTGTCCCAGTTCCACACCAGTTTGCCGGTGTGCACGTCGAACGCGCGGATCACGCCGCTGGGCTCGTCGGTGGACACGTTGTCGGTGACGTGACCGCCGATCACCACCAGGTTTTTGGTCACGGCCGGCGGCGAGGTGGAGTAGTAACCGCCCGGGGCGAAGCTGCCGATGTTGGCGCGCAGGTCGACCTGGCCTTTGTCACCGAAGTCTTCGCACATCTTGCCGGTGTCGGCGTTGAGGGCGATCAGACGGGTGTCGGCGGTGGGCACGAAGATGCGTTTCGGGCAGGCGTTCGGCGCCGCAGCCGGGCTGGCGCTGCCGGTGGGGCTCTGCTCGGAAGCGTAGGCGGCGTCATCGTGATACGACACGCCACGGCAGGTCATGTGCGCCCAGCCTTTGAAGTTTTCGGCGCCCTGGCTGCTGATCTTCGGATCGAAGCGCCAGATTTCCTTGCCGGTGTCCGGGTCAAGGGCGATGACCTGGCTGTGGGGTGTGCACACGTAGAGCATGCCGTTGACCTTCAGCGGTGTGTTTTCCGCCGTGGTCTCGCCCGGGTCGTTCGGGCCGGGGATGTCGCCGGTACGGTAGGTCCACGCCGGCACCAGCGTGTGGGCGTTGTCGGCGGTGATTTGTTTCAGCGGCGAGTAGCGATCACCAAAGGCCGAGCGGCCATAGGAGTTCCAGTCGCCATCGGCCTGGGTCGGCGCGGCGCTGGCCATGCCCGGCACGGCGTCGCGGTCCAGTTGGCCCTTGACCAGCTCACCGGGGTTGGTGAATTGGCTGGCCACGGCGGTAGCGCCCGCCAGTACCACGGCCACGCTCAACGCGGCAGTGCCCACTGGCGCGGCCTGGCCACGCAGCAACGGACGGCGAAACCACGGGAGCAGCATGACGATGCCGAGGGCGAACAGCAGCGCCAGGCGTGGCACCAGCTGCCACCAGTCCAGGCCGACTTCCCACAGCGCCCACACCGTACTGGCGAACAGCACCAGTGCGTACAGGCCCAGCGCCGCGCGGCGGGTGGCCAGCAACAGGATGCCGGTGAGGGCGATGCCGATACCGGCCAGCAGGTAATACAGCGACCCGCCGAGCATCGTCAGCTTGATACCCCCGGCCAGCAAGGCCAGGCCCATGATCAGCAGCAAGACGCCAAGCAACCTGGGCAGCAGGCGGCTGGGGCTCGAAGCACCATCAGTGCTCATAGTGTGTTTCTCCATGACGTTGGAATTGTGTTTCCCCGTGTGTCTTCACTGTAGATGACGATTTGGCACGGGCTTGGTTCAGCAGTATTTGGTTTTTGTGTGGATAACTTGGGTTATCCACAGGTGGGTGATGGATTTGCACGCACGTTCAAGGCAAAGACAGCGCTGTCTTTGTGGGGCGGATTTATCGGCAAAATAGGGGCGACCGCAAGATGAAACGTTTCAGTTTGTTGCCGGCAAGGATAAAGCGCCAGGGCGCCCAGAGAAAGCGCAAATCGCAAGATGCATCATTTCGGATTTGGTAACAGTGACCGAATGTCACTGCCAAAGAGCGGGGCAGGTGTAGGGAAGGCCCTTTCGGGTGAACAGGCCTGTTGTAGTGAGCGGGCTTGTCGAATCGTCGCACCGCCCGCGCCGGGCTGCGCAGCAGCCCCAACAAAGCCGCCGCGGATTGTGTGGGAGCTGGCTTGCCCGCGATTGCATCACCTCGGTGTCACTGAAGTGCCGAGGTGTCTGCATCGCGGGCAAGCCCGGCTCCTACAGGAATCGAGGCGTTAGAAAGTAGTACGCACCCCAAACTCCACACTCCGCCCCGGCGCCGGCGCAATGTCGCGCAGGATCGAGCTGGCATAGCGCACGGTCTGGTTGGTCAGGTTTTCGCCATTGACGAACGCCAGCCATTGGCTGCCACCGACATTGAAGCGATAACCCGCGCTCGCGCCCAGGGTGGTGTAGCCATCGGTGCCGCTTTCGTTTCTTGGCACACGTCCTTGGCCGGCGGCGTGTTCCACGTCGATGCGGGCTTGCCAGCGGTCCAGTTCCCACAGCAGGCCACTGTTCAGACGCAGGGGGGCAATACGCGGCAAGGCTTCACCGGTGTCAAGGTTGGTGGCGCGGGTGTAGTCGCCCGACAGTTCCAGCGCGAACTTGCCGTAGGCACCTTCGCCAAGCTTCCAGTGATCCTGGGCTTCGAAGCCGGCGAAACGGGCGCGTACGCCGGAATATTCGTACTCGGGAATCCCGGCGGCATCTTCTTCGCCTTCATCGTTCAATGTACGGCCCGTGCCCAGCAGCCCGATGTAGTTGGAGAAGTGGCTGTAGAACACGCCAAAACTGCCCTTGTGCGTGCCGTTGTCAAAGCGCAGTGCCAGGTCGCTGGACACGGCTTTTTCTTTCTTCAGGTTGGCGTTGCCCAGCTCATAGGTGCCGGTGGCGACGTGGGCGCCATTGGCATACAGCTCGTAGAAGGTCGGCGCGCGTTCGGTGTAGCCCAGGGTCGCGGCCAGGGACCAGATCGGTGTCAGGGTGTAGACCGCGCCTGAAGACAGGCTGCCCGCGGTGAAGTCATTGCTCTTGTCGGCACCGGCAAAGCGTGCATTGCCCTTGGCGTCCGGGTCGACGTTGGTGTGTTCCAGGCGTCCGCCGAGGCTGAGCTTCAGGCGCTCGGTGGCCTGCATTTCTTCGAGGATGAACAACGCGCCGGCGTTGGTATCGGTCTTCGGCACGAAGGCTTCTTCGCCGAGGGCCGAAAACTCGTTGCGCGTCACTTGCGCGCCCACCACACCATTGAATGGGCCGAGGGGTTGGTGACGGGCTTCGACGCGGGCCTCATAGCCTTTGTTTTTGAAGATGGTGCCGGTTTCGCCGCCTTCGATTTCGCGGTGCTCGTAGTCGGTGTAGCCGGCGTCGAGTTTCACCGAGGTGAACGGGCCTTGCAGGTTGCGGATCTCGGACGCGAAGGCGTAGTGATCCTGCTTCATGCGGATGCGCACGTCCTGCTCGGCGGGTGATCCGTAGTTGCTGTCGTAATTGCTGTAGGACAAGCCGGCGTAACCGTCGTCCCAGGTGTAGGAACCGCCCACCGCGCCGCCATCCTGGCGCCCATCGCTGTTGCCCAGGCGGCCGTTTTTGCCGGGGGCGTCTTCGGTGGCCGGGGCGTGGCGGCTGCGGGCCTGGCCAGGGATTTTCAGGTCGTTGAACTCCCGTGCATTGGCGTCCAGGTGCAAGGCGAAGGTGCCGTTGCCGGCTTCCAGTTTGCCCGCGCTGCTGCGGGTGGTGTCGGCGCCACCGTAGCGCAGTTCACCGGCACCGTGGATGCCTTCGATGGCTTCGGTGGGGATGCGGTTGTCGAAGGTGTTGACCACGCCGCCGATGGCGCTGCCGCCGTATAGCAAGGCCGCCGGGCCGCGTACGATTTCAATGCGGTCGACGTTGACCGGGTCCAGCGGCACGGCATGGTCATAGGACAGCGACGACGCATCCAGCGCGCCCACGCCGTTGCGCAACAGGCGAATGCGGTCGCCATCCTGGCCACGAATGATCGGGCGGCTGGCGCCCGGGCCGAAGTACGAAGACGACACGCCAGGCTGCTTGTTCAGGGTCTCACCCAGGCTGCCTTTTTGTTGCAGTGTCAGGTCGTCGCCCTCCAGCACCGTGGTGGGCGAAGCCAGTTGTTCACTGCCCAGCGGGTTGGCGGTGATGACTTGGGGTTGCAGTTCCAGGGCCTGGGCTTCGGAACAGATCAGCAGGGCGGCGGCGAGCGGGGTCAAGCGCCACAGAGAAGAGAGGGACATCGGACATTCCTTGGCAAAGCGGCAGAAAAGAGAAGGCTTAAAACGGTATCGAGCGGGTTGATTTTGATAACTATGGTTACAATATAACATCTCTTTTTTGGCTGAGAAGGGGAACTTTTCTTCAAGGGCTATATTCAATGGGATGCTTCCACCGGTACGCCCCGTCGGCTAAGGTGCGCGGCTGTGTTTCCTCTTTTTTGCAAAAAGGCCCGGCATGACCGCGACAAGCAACGACCCTCTCCACGGCGTGACCCTGCAGCACGTCCTCACCACCCTGGTGGAACACTACGAATGGGAAGGGCTGGCCGCGCGCATTGATATCCGTTGCTTCAAGAGTGACCCGAGCATCAAGTCGAGCCTCACGTTTCTGCGCAAGACGCCTTGGGCCCGGGAAAAAGTCGAAGGGTTGTACGTGAAGCTGATGCGCACCAAACGCCCCAGGGACTGAGCCCATGAAGCGGTTTGTGGCAGCGGCGGCGCTGGCCGGTTGGGTGGGGCTGGCGATCCAGCAATACCTGATCTTCTATTCGCGCTGGTCCAGCGGCGCGAGCCTGCTGGGCGGGCTGATCAACTTTTTCAGTTTCTTCACCGTGCTCACCAACACCCTGGTGGCCGTGGTGCTCAGCTATGCCTTGATGAATAGAGACTCAGCCGCGCGACGGTTCTTCCTGGCGCCTGCGATCAGCGGTGGCATCGCTGTGAGCATCGTGGTGGTGGGCCTGGCTTACAACCTGCTGTTGCGGCATTTGTGGCAGCCAGAGGGTTTTCAATTTATCGCCGATGAGTTGCTGCACGATGTGATGCCGGTGCTGTTTTGCATCTACTGGTGGCAGTGTGTGCCCAAAGGCAGCTTGCGCCTGAGGCATATCGGCGCGTGGGTGATCTACCCGCTGGTGTACTTCGCCTATGTGCTGCTGCGCGGGCATTTGCTCGGGCAGTATCAGTACCCGTTCATCGATGTCGACAGCCTGGGTTATCCACAAGTATTCGTGAATGCCGGGGGGATTCTGGCGGGGTTTGTGGTGATTGCAGTGGCGGTGGTGGGGTTGGACAGGTTGTTGAAAACACCTTCGAGCTGATGTGGGAGCTGGCTTGTCGGGTCGCCGCATCGCAGCGAAGGCGGTGGCATGGCCGACACAGGTGCCACCTGACCCACCGCTTTCGCAGCCTCGCCGGGGCTCGACAGCTCCCACATTGGGGTTCTAGCGTGTCGGCGATATCACTCTTCTTCACTGCCTTCGGCGCGCCAGTAACCCACGGCCTTGAGATAGTCCTCATTGACCTTGTGGGTGTCGAGCAGTACACGCCGCACCTGGCGCGACAGCCTGGTCTCGGTTGCCACGAAGCTGTACAGCGAGCCGCTCGGCAGGGTCAGCTTCTGCACGGTCTCCAGCAAATCATCCTGGCCGCGGATTACCCAGATCACCTCGACATCGGCAGCGCTGTTCAGCACCTGCCGTTCTGCAGCGTTGGCGATCTCGATCACCGTTAGCACCGTGCGGCCTGCCGGCAGTTCCTCCAGGCGTCGCGCGATGGCCGGCAGGGCGGTTTCATCGCCGATCAGCAGGTAGCTGTCGAAGATATCCGGCACGATCATCGAGCCCCGTGGCCCGCCGATGTACAGGTGCTGGCCGACCTGCACCTGTTCGGCCCAGGTGGAGGCGGGGCCATCGCCGTGCAGCACGAAGTCGATGTCCAGCTCGCCGATGCTCAGGTCGAAGCGCCGAGGCGTGTAGTCGCGCATGGCAGGTTGCGGGCCGTCGCCCTTGATGGTGAAGGTCGGGCTTTCCAGGGCCGCCTGTTCCTCGGCGTTCTGCGGGAACAGCAGCTTGATGTGATCGTCGCTGCCCAGGCTGACAAAGCCCGCCAGTTCAGGCCCGCCCAGGGTGATGCGACGCATGCGCGGGGTGATGTCGACAACGCGCAGCACGTCGAGGCGGCGCCGTTTGATTTCGTGGGTCACGCGGTGGATGACTTGCGTATTCATGAGTCTTTCCCGTCTGCGATGGATTGAGCGGTGCGATTGAGCAGCGCCGCGACACGAACGATTTCTTCCGGGCTCCAGCGCCCGTGGTGTGAGTGCAAGGCATGGCGCAGGTTGTGCACCGCCTCGTGAATTTCCGGCGGACGATCCTGGCCGCGCAATGAACGCTTACTCACATCGATGCGCATGCGCACGCCATCCAGGGCAACCGCTTGCTCACTCAAGAAGAGACGACCGGCGTCGGTGATTGTGTAGCGTTTTTTTCCGCCGTCGGCATCGCCGACGATCAAGTCGCTTTCTTCCAGAAAGGTCAGCGTGGGGTAGATCACGCCGGGGCTGGGGGTGTAGGCGCCGTCGAACAGGCCTTCGATCCGGCGAATCAGGTCGTAGCCATGGCAGGGCTGTTCGGCGATCAGTGCCGGCAGCAGCAGCTTCAGGTCGCCGGGTGCGAACACTCGGGGGCCGCGTCCGCGACCGGCGCGCGGGTCGAAACCGTCGCGGGCGTGAGAATGGTCTCTCATGGTCATAGGCTCCAGGTCATATTTAGATATAACTTAAGATATATCTTTGTTCGCCGGCAAGCACCTCTGACGAACGGTCAGCAGCTTGGACTTTCCCGGCAACGGGAATAAATAAAGGACATTTGTCATCCCGGGCAGGGGCGAGATATCGGCAGCCTCGACTACCGCGTGTGGGATCCGCACGTCTAATTGTTTAACGCAGCAGGGTGAGCCGCGCAGGGTAGCGTTGGGGTTTTCGAAAGAGCATCCCCATGACGATTGACGAGTCCTCCCGGGCTTCATTGCAGCCCTTGCACACCCAGCGCCTCGAAGCCCTGTTTCGTGGGTTGCCCACCCTGCGTGGTGTGGCTCAGATCAGCGCCCAGGCGTACCTGGACCGGCACTTTGCCGAGCGCCGATTGGCGGCCAGGTTGATCAGCATCCGCACACCGGATGAAGCATCGCGTCAACATCTGGCTGACTGGCTGCTGAAACGGCTGACGACGGCGGCGCCGGTGCAATTGGTGGACGGCTACCACAGCGCTGCGCAATGGGCGCGGGAGGTGTATCTGCCCGTCGCACTGAGCCTGGCGGAGCTGGAAGCGCTGATCAACCAGTGCGGTGCCCGCTTGCTGAAGGACTTCGCTGAGCACTTGCAAGCCTACTGGCGCGAAGTGGGCGTGGATAACGTCAGCCGCTGGGGCCATGTGTCCCGTGAGCTGCGGGCGCTGTTGCCCGCCGATCAGCCCAGCCAATGGTTGGCGGCACCCGTGCCTGGCGATCCGTTCGACGCCCTGTCCGCCAGCTTTCTGGCCGATCAATTGCGTGCCATTGCCGAGATCGATTGTCGGGTGCCTCGTACGGCCTCGGACTACCAGGCGATGCTGGATTACATCCTCGACCCCCGGCGCTGGTTTTCCAGCCCGCTATCGCCCGTGCAGGCGACCTTGCAGGCCGAGTTGCCCGTGTGGCTGGCCCATGCTGGCGTCGAGGACAGCCTTGCCTATGCACGCCTGCTTCAGGCCCTTGCCCGACAGGCGACGAACACTGGGCATTTCCTCGACGGCATCGGCTCGATCCGCGAGTTTGCCGAGGCGCGTTTAACGGCCTGCCTGAAGGATTACCCGTTCAAACCCAGTGAGGTCCAGTTGCATTTCGAACGGGTTATCGCCGCCGCTGTCCCGGTGCCGGGTGGTTTTATCGCGGGGCAGGTCGAGCCGATCACCGTCAACCTGATCGACCTGGCGCTGGAGAACCTCAGCGGGCTTCCGTTCGAGCCCAAGGCCATCTTGGTCAATGGACAACTGGCACCTGCCGGTGTCACCTACGCGCAGCTCAAGACCTGCGTCACCAACGCGGATGTAGGTCAGGCTTACCCGGCGCTGTTGAAAAGCAAGTTGCTGGACGATCCCGCCGAGGCCGCGCGGCGCGGGCGGTTGTTCAGCGAGCAACTGCGCATCCAGCTGCCGATGCTGGCGCTGGAAATGAAAATAAAAGGGCTCAACGGACTGACCGAGGTCGGTGTTCAACGGGTTCAGGCGATGACGCTGTGGCCCCTGGCATTCCAGGCAGCGCCAGCGGCCAAGGCCGATACCGTGGCGGCGATGTTTGTCCTCGGGCCTGTGGACAGCGATGCCGGCCCCCATCTGCTGTACCGCCCGTTGTTCAGCCCGACGCTGCAAGAGTTTCCCTCCCTCGACGCTTTGTTCGACGCCATCAAGACGCCGGGTGAGCTGCACGACAGGTGCTCGCCTGGCTCGCGCCGGCACGCCAGGCGGTCTATGCCAATGGCGGCTTCCAGAGCCCGCACATCCGGCGTTTTCTGCAGGGTGATGAGTTCACCCGCTATGAAGCGCCGGCGCCGGCGCGGCTCAGCAAGCAGCTCGCGACCGAGCCGCCGGAACATCAGGTGTTCATCGCTACCGCCAACGCGTTGATCACGCTGGCCGACCGGCAATCGGTGAGCAATGCCGAGCAGCGTTGGGCCACCTTGAAGCAGGGTGGCTGGCTGTTGCTGGGCATGCTCCTGCCTTATCTGCGCGGACCATTGCTGCTGGGTGGCTGGCTGGTGCAAGTGATGAGCAGCGCACAAACCGCCGTAGGTCAGGATGAGCCCGCTGCGTTCATGGATCTGCTGGTCAACCTGGCGACGGTGCTGGCACATCAGGCCAGCCCCCTGGAGCCAGCTCGCTTGGCGCGTGAGCCTGCGCTGCGGGACTTCACTCCCATTCGTTGGGCCAATGCCCGTGACCAACTGACCCCGGACCTGTTTGCGCGTATTCAGCGCCTGGTGCTGCCCACGCCCGTTGGCCCACTGCCGGTTGCCGAAAGCAGCGGTCGCTGGCAGGGCTTGTTCCATGCCGGCGACCGTTGGCTGGCGCAAGTGCGTGGCGAGTGGTTCCGTGTGCGCATCGAACATGACCGGGCCCGTGTGATCAGCGCCGATGGCGCCACCCCCGGGCCCTGGCTCAAACGCCAGGGGCAGGGTCGTTGGGACTTCGATCTGCAACTGCGCCTGGCAGGCGGCGGTGATACCGCGCCGGATCCCGCTCTACAAGTCGCACGTCGGCAAGCCCTTGAACAAGCCTATCGACAGGCCGGCCTCGACCGCGCCCGAGCGAGCGTGGCCATGGAAGTGGCGCGCAACCTGGCTCATCAACCGGCTGAGCGCATCAATGAACAGCAGCGCGCCCAGGTTCAGGCCCGGTATATAAAACAAGCGCAGGAAACGCTGGATTTTTCACTGCTGGAGTTGCAGGCGCTCAAGCAACTGCGTGAGCTGGGCCCGCGTCCGCGCTATGAGGAGGATCTGTGCCGGGCGCTGGAAAGTGTGATCCTGACCACGCGCCTGCTGGACAGCCATGCCCGCACGCAGACGCTGGCGATCAATCAACGCATCCGGCCCTTGTTCGACACATTGAGTGGCACGGAAGGTGGAGGTCCTCTTGACCTGCAGGCCCATGCCACGCTGGGGCAGGGCATGCGTGAACTGGCGGCCATCCATGAGCAGGCGATCCACTGGCGCATTCTGGAGCAACGCCACCTGAAGGCCTTGGAGCAGGTGCCCAAATACGGGCGCGACAAAGCGCGGGCACTGAATGCCGACCTGCCGGCCCGCCCCTCTATTTTCGACCTGCAAAGCCTGCAACTGAGCACCCTGTGGGGCATCGCCATCGATGTTCCAGGGCCGCCCCTGGACGATGATTTTTTCGCCAGCATGAACCTCACGGTCAATCGTGCACGTTGGGCCAGCCGCTCCCAGGCAGAACTGGAAAACCTGCCCGTCGAAGCGTCCGAACGCATGGAAGTGCTGGACAGTATTGACCATGTGTACGCGCAGACCGACGACCAGATCGAGTTCTGGCGCGCCATGGCGCCGGAAAAATTCGATCTGGCTTACCTCGACAAGCTGCAACATCTGCTGGCCGGTCTGCACCGGCAGGTGGAAAAGCAACTGACCGTCCTGTTGCAGCCGGAACACGAAGGGGCTGTAGAGGTGGCCGCACAGCCTTCGCGTCGTAAAAAAATCATTCGTACACGCCAGCGCGATTTATGGGTGGTTCAGTCGGCGCCGAGTGGTGAGCAAGGCGCTGAGCGAGCCAGTGTGCATGACGCCGACGGCCAATTGATAGGCACCTTTACGCAAGACGAAGACGGGGTGTGGGACCTGGAACACAGCTCGCCGTCGCCCGTGGCCGATGCCGAACTGGGCCGCTTGTTGAAAAAGGGCAAAGCGTTGCTGACCGGGGTCGATAAGGCCATCGCCAACGTCGAAGCCATGGTCGGCAAGGCCAACGACCCGGCCTCCTTGCAGGAATTGCTCGACGCTCAGGCTCGCAGTCGCCAGTGGGCCGCCGACAGCCTGGGCCGCAAGCTCGCCAGCATTGAGGTGGGTCGCCTGGCGAGCGTGCAACTGGCCAATGCCCGGGCCGTGCGCAGCCAATTGAATGCGGCCGTGGCCCGCTTGCAGGCAGCCGGTCTGGAGGCACGGGTGCGTGCGACGCTGGCGCGGGCGGTCAGTCAGGAGGATGTGGCTTTTCTGCACAGCCAGCACGCCGTCCGCATCATTCGCCAGGGAGCGCGGGTAGCCCTCAAAGGGCGACGCGATGACTTCCTGCAAGCGTATCGGGTGGAAGATGCACACACCGGCAAGGCTGTGTGTTTCGCGCATTTTCACTACGCGCGCAGCCAGGGTCCGGACGATCACTTCACCGCCGCCCACCTCAAGAGCCCCGAGCAAGAACGCCTGGGGCGCCAGGCTCAAGCGCAAGTGGAGGCCGCGGCGTTCGAGCGCATGCGCCAGGGCCAGACCGGACGGGTGCGGCAAACCCTGGAGATTCGCCGCTCGCAGATTCAGCTACCGCTGGCCCGACGCCTGTTTTTCAGCGCTGAGGAGTGACGGCGGCAGGCACTGGGTGTAGGCGCCGGGTTGCAGGTAGGGCATCAGGATCGGTGCCATGCCCTTGAGTACCTGCACCGGCAATGCCGAAGTAAAGGTGAAGTGCTCGGCGGACTGGCCGGGCACGAAGGCGGTCAGCGTGCCGAAGTGATGTTCACCCAGGTAAAACACAAAGGTCGCAGTGCGGTTGATCGACTTGGAACTGATGATCCGGCCGCCTGCGCCAATGGCCTCGATACGGTTGTCACCCGTGCCGGTCTTGCCGCCCATCGCCAGCGGTGTGCCGTCTTCCAGTTTGAAGCTGCCCGCCACGCGCTTGGCCGTCCCGGCGTCCACGACTTGGGACAGCGCGCCGCGCAAGGCCCTGGCCACTTCCACCGGAATCACCTGTTTACCGGGCGCCGGGTCGTTCACTACCTGGGTCTCATAGGGTGTGCCGGCGGCAAAGTGCAGGGTGTCGATGCGCAGCACTTTGGGGCGCACGCCATCGTTGAGGATGATTCCCATCAGTTCCGCGAGGGCGGCGGGGCGGTCGCCGGAACTGCCGATGGCGGTCGCCAGCGACGGCACCAGATGGTCGAAGGGATAGCCCACGGCTTTCCAGCGCTGGTGAATGTCCAGAAACGCCTCGATCTCCAGCATGGTGCGGATGCGACTGTCCCGCGCACGCTGATGTCGGCTCTTGAACAGCCAGCTGTAGACCTCCTGGCGTTCGAACTGGCTGGCCTTGACCACGTCGCTGAAGGTTGCGTCGGGATGGTTGAGCAGGTAACCCATCAGCCACAGGTCCAGGGGATGGACCTTGGCGATGTAGCCCTGGTCCGGCAGGTCGTAGGTACCGGGGCCGTAGTCCTTGTAGAGTTTGTCCAGGCGCTCGTCGGTGAGTTTGATCGGGCTTTTCACTCCGGTCATGTGGGAGCGCACGAACAGGTTGAAGCTCTCCTGGCTGGCGCTGGGCAGCAGGTAGCGGTGCACGGCCGCCAGGCGAATCGGCGTGGGCCGCAGGCTGTCGAGAAAGGTATCGAGCCTCGCCTGGGTGTCCTTCTTCTGGTATTTGCGCCAGAACTTGCGCAGGAACGTGGTGCCTTCGCGGTCGGCAAAACCGGCGAGGTATTCCTGGCGGCGCGGGTCGTTGTCATCCTTGAGCAACTCGGCGCTGTTGTTCTCGCCGGAGTAGGTCACGTAGCGCACCAGATCACGCATCAGGCGAATGAAGGGCAGGTTGATCGACTCGCGCAGGGCGTCCCGCAGGGTCGGGTTGCGCCCGTTGTCCTGGCTGCGGAAGTTGTGGAAGGTGTGCAGACCGCCGCCGGTGAAAAAGCGTTCGCCGGGGCTCGCCGAATAGGTGCGGTCGAGGGCGGCGTCGAGCATTTTTTCCAGGGATTTGTCCGGTGTCTGGATCAGATAATCGAGGGCCCAGCGGCTCAGGCGGTCCTGGTCATCCACACTGACTTTTTTCAGTTCAGCCGGGCTTTTTGCCGCGTATTTGTCGTGCAGCTCGCTGATGATTTGCAGGTAGGTAGTGAGTACCCGCAGTTTCGCGGTGGAGCCCAGTTCCAGCTTGCTGCCTTCGTTGATATCGAAGGGCTGGTCGGTGTTGTCGGTTTGCACACGTACCCGTGAGCCGTCGGGTGTCAGCTCGAACAGGGTGAAGCTGTAGCGCACTTGCGCGGTGCTGGCCGGGGTGAGCAGGCGTTCGCCGAGCAGGCCGATCTGGCGCGCGTACTCGGGGTCGGCAAGGTGCTTGAGGTAGGCACTGACCTGGCCCTGCAACTGGGCTTGCAACGTGCTGGTGGCGGACAGGTCGAGGCGATCCAGGTCGTAGAGGGGCCGGTCGAGCAGGGCAGCCAGGCGGCTGCGGGCCACGCTGATGCCTTTGTTGGTTTCGATCGGCTGAATCGTCGGCTGCTGCGCCCAGTCGCGGTAGGTGACGGTACTGGCCAGCGCAACCTTGAGCAGGGCCGGGTCGATCACGCCGTTCTGGGCCAGCAGGCGCAAGTGACTGTCGGTGAGTTGCGCCAGTTCTTCGCGGCCCTTGGCCAGGTAATGGGAAGGACGGCGCTGGGCGATGATCAGCGACAGCACCTGGCGCAACGCCAGGCCTTGTTCGGCATTCACCGGGCCGGCCAGCGCCTGGTTGACCTGGTTGAAATCGGCGCCGTACCACACGCGCAACCCCTCGGCCATGCCATGCACTTCGCCGTGCCCGGGCACCGCCGACAGCGGCACGCTGTTGAGGTAGTCACGCAGAATATTCTGCCGCGCCGCCAGGGTTTCGGGCCCGTCGTGGTAGGCGCGCACGGCGGCGGAAAACATCTGCCGCAGCTTTTCACTGCCGGAGAGCGTGAGGCCATCGGGCGAATGACGGTATTTTTCCAGCTGGGTCGCCAGGGTGCTCCCGCCGGCACTCTGGCCGGGCAGGTGCAGCAGCTTGGCGACTTGCGACCAGGCCGCCTTGGCGAAGCGCGGCCAGTCCACGGCGGGATTGGCCTGGGGTTGGGCGGGGTCGAGCAGGTCGCGGTTTTCGATGAACAGCAGACTGTTGACGACCAACGGCGGGATCGCGGCGAAGCTTGAGTACAACTGTTGCGGATAGTTGTACTGGTACAGCGGCACCGCCCGGCAATCGGTGATCGACAACCCGGCCTGGATCTTTTCCGCATAGGGCACGAACAGGCCTTTGGCGCTGTAGTCCATCAACGCGGGGGAAAAGCGCGACTGGGCTTCGATCACGTAGCCGCGCTTGAGCAGGCGTGGCAGGAACGTGTCGAGGTCGCTGTAGCCCAGGCGCCGGTCGAACGGGCCGGCGCCGGGATAAGCGATCGCGTCACTGGGGCCGGGTTCGACCCGGTAAGTGAGGTCGCGGGCCAGACGGCTCAGTTCCTGGGCTTGCAGGCGCGAGGTGCGCATCTCTTTGGCGGCGGCAAAACCCAGGGCAATCAGGGCCATCAGCACGATGAGCCAAAACAGCCGACGGCCATAACGGGGCCCGGGTTTATTTTGGGGTGACGGCGCTGGGTCCGAACTGCCTTGTACTTTCGCAGCCTTGGTCGAGTCGGTTTGCCACAGTGCGCCCATAGTCGATTGATCCCTACACGCAGATTGATCGGACTTGCTTGAAGCGTAGTCGCTGGGAACGCTCTGTGAGGGAAATGTATGGATGGCGTCAGAAACCCCGAACGGCAGGTAGTCCGTTGCCTGGCGTGACGTTTTGTCGCGCCAGGCAGGGCAAATGCTCCTGTAAGGTGCGATTTCTGCACGTTCTTTACCTGAATTGTCCTGTCTTTATAGTGAAAGAGCCTGCTCCGGGCTTTTTATACTGCTCGCCCGCTGATCTTGCCCGGCAAGAAGGCGCCGTCCATGAGGCGGCGCAGGTTTCGGCAAGGGCCCGGGCTTACCGGCCTGTTCCCTGGAAACTCGACGGACAATCCAATAACAAAATGAGGTTGTACCCCTATGCCAGTCGGCAACCCACTGCCCCATGGCGAGACCGCTCAAGGCGGCCCGCTCAAACGCGAACTCGGTGAACGGCACATTCGCCTCATGGCCCTCGGCGCCTGCATCGGTGTCGGCCTGTTCCTCGGCTCGGCCAAGGCCATTGAAATGGCCGGCCCGGCCATCATGCTCTCCTACATCATTGGCGGCCTGGCGATCCTGGTGATCATGCGCGCCCTCGGTGAGATGGCGGTGCACAACCCGGTGGCGGGGTCGTTCAGCCGTTACGCCCAGGATTACCTCGGCCCATTGGCGGGCTTTCTCACCGGTTGGAACTACTGGTTCCTGTGGCTGGTGACGTGCATCGCCGAGATCACCGCCGTGGCGGTTTACATGGGGGTGTGGTTCCCCGATACACCTCGCTGGATCTGGGCCCTGGCCGCGCTGGTCAGCATGGGCACCATCAACCTCATCGCGGTAAAAGCCTTTGGCGAATTCGAATTCTGGTTCGCCCTGATCAAGATCGTCACCATCATTGCGATGGTCATCGGCGGTGTCGGCATCATCGCGTTCGGCTTCGGCAATGACGGCGTGGCGCTGGGCATTTCCAACCTGTGGACCCACGGCGGCTTCATGCCCAATGGGGTGCAGGGGGTGTTGATGTCCCTGCAGATGGTGATGTTCGCGTACCTGGGTGTGGAAATGATCGGTCTGACTGCCGGTGAAGCGCGCAACCCGCACAAGACCATCCCGAGCGCAATCGGCTCGGTGTTCTGGCGCATCCTGCTGTTCTACGTCGGTGCGCTGTTCGTGATCCTGTCGATCTATCCGTGGAATGAAATCGGCACCCAGGGCAGCCCGTTCGTGATGACCTTCGAGCGACTGGGCATCAAGACCGCCGCCGGTATCATCAACTTCGTGGTGATCACGGCGGCGCTGTCGTCGTGCAACGGCGGCATCTTCAGCACCGGGCGCATGCTCTACAGCCTGGCGCAGAACGGCCAGGCACCGGCCACCTTCGGCACCACCTCGAACAACGGAGTGCCACGCAAGGCACTGTTGTTGTCGATCTTCGCCTTGCTGCTGGGCGTGTTGCTCAACTACCTGGTGCCGGACCAGGTGTTCGTCTGGGTAACGTCCATCGCCACCTTCGGTGCGATCTGGACCTGGCTGATGATCCTGCTGGCCCAGCTCAAATTCCGCAGAGGCTTGAGCCCGGCCGAACAGGCCGGTCTCAAGTACCGCATGTGGCTGTATCCGGTCAGCTCGTACCTGGCACTGGCATTCCTGGTGCTGGTGGTGGGGTTGATGGCGTACTTCCCGGACACCCGCGTAGCGCTCTACGTGGGGCCGGCATTTCTGGTGTTGCTGACGGTGCTCTTCTACGTCTTCAAGCTGCAACCCGCCAGCGCCGAGCGCGGCTCCCCGCAATCGGTCTGACCCTCAATTGGCCCGTTGCGCACCGCTGCGGGCCGCACGGGTCAGCTGATCGATCAGGCGGTTGCGTTCGGATTCCTGTTTTTCCTTGATCGACTGGCGCCGCTCCTGGTAATCCATGGAGCGGACGTCGGGAATCTCTTGCTTCAGTGCTTCAAGTTTGCTGCGGGTCACTTCCTCGATGGTGGTGAAGGGTTCCGGGATGCTGCGTGCCAGGTAGTTGATCCAGAAGCTTTCCATCAGGACAGCGTTCGCTGCGCCATTGGTCGATTTCACTGCTGCCATTGCAGTGGCAATGCGGGCCAGGTCCTGCTGAGTGAGGTCGTTGCCCGGTGCGTAAAGCCGCTCCTCATGCTGCAACGGCAGCCTGTAGTTCACTCGGAAATGCAGCCGCAGGTACAGTTTGACCTCGATATCATCGGGCTCTGGTCCTTCAGGTCCGCGCGCATTGCGCAAGGCCGTCAGATGGTCATCGGCCAAGTTGTCCAGTGTGCGTAGATAAAACAGACCTTCGGCCAATTCCAGCAGATCACGGTTGGCCTGGTTGGAACTGGGGCGTTCCATGGCCTGGTGCTGCCTGTGCAGGATTTCCATGTTGCTCAACGCCAGAATGGCGCCATCGCCGCACGTGCCGGCGAGGTACGTATTGAGAAAAATCTGTTCGCGCAACGCGTGGGATTCAGCCATGCCGTGCAGCACGCGCCAGACCCTGGACACCAGCGCCGGCCGTCGCGGCAGGCTTCTATAGTCGTGGGCCTGGGTCAGATCCCGCAGGACCCGGAAGACATCGTCCGGGCTCGCCCCCTCATGCCGTTGGAGTTGCTCCCAGACGACTCTGCGTTGCCCATGATCGGCAGGCGGCACACCGGCCAGCCACGGCGTGAAATCATCCACCGACGGCTGTACATGCAAGGTACCGGGCATCGCCCCGCCGAGCAGTATGCGGGTGCGCTGATGGTACTCGGTCAGTCGTTGCAGGGTCGGGGGATCCAGGGGGTTCTCATGCAGGATCGTGCCGCGATTCGTCCTTTGCATGGCCGCGTTGGTGAACAATACCTCCGGCACAGTGGTAATACGGTTTTCCTGCAACAGCAGGCTGTGCAGCTGGGTGAGATGTTCGGCACCGATGGGCCATTGGCTGATGCCCGTGTTTTGCAGATTCAGGTTGAGCAAGTAGTGCATGGCCGAAACGTCGGGCGTCAGTCCCAGCGGGTTGCCGTCAAGATTCAGAATTTCCAGGCGTGTCAGGCCGGCCAGGCGCTGGCGGGATTCATTTGTCAGCACAATCTGGTTGTCACTCAGATCCAGGTGTTCCAATTGCACCATGTCGGTGAGGCTGTTCGGCAGGTCGGTGAGCATGCAATCGAGCCGTAGCGACTTGAGACCGGCGAATTTGCTCAAGAAGGCGTTACCGGTAGGAGGAAAACCGTCGCTGGAAATCTTCAGGTAGTCGATGTGTTCGAAGCCCCTGGTGCCGAGGATGAAGTCGGGATCAGGCAGGGTATTGGCGTCCAGTTGCAATTCCAGCGTGTGAGCGTTGAACAGCCCCCCGGCGATCATTTGCTGCGTTTCCCTGCGCCAGGCACGAAGAATCTGCTGCCCTGCATACCTGCGTCGTGCGAGGTTCATGCCCAGTGGGTCATCGTCATCCAGGGGGGAATGGTCGGATGCCCATTTCTCCAGCCCGAATTCGAGGCTCGCGTACTCTGCCTTGCGTCGGTCCAGCTCCAGCACGACTTGCGCGTCGTTCATGCCCAACGAGTCGATAAAGTCATTGGCCGCGGCGCGGTTCATGCTTGGATAGAGTTCGCGCACCCTGGCTACGATGTCCGCCGGCTGGTTGCCGCCGAATGGCCATAGATTGCTCAGACTGAACGGGTAAGCGGTGAATGTGCTGTGTATCGGTACCGGTGGTTGCAGCCAATAAGGAATATGCGGCAAGCCCAGCAAGCCCTTGATGGCCACGCGCTGGTTGAAGGCCAGGTCGGCGATCGCGTTACGCAGCGGTGTGGTGTCGCCACTGTCGTCCAGGCCCAGGGCGTGGCGCTCGTTGTCGTCCAATCCATGCCAGAGGGCGGTGAGCAGATCGGTACTCTCGGCCACCGGCTTGCCCCCGGTGTCGTAGGCTTGGTAGCGCCCGTCTGTCTGCGCGAGGACCTTGCGCACAGTGCCGCTCAGGTGCCCGGCACTTTCCAGCAACGGGCCGCCGGCGTCGTCTCGATGAATATCGATGCGCAGCTGGTCGGGCCAGCCGGGGACATGCTTGAGCAGGTGCAGCATGATTTTTTCGCTGTCCGGGTTGTTCAGTGTGGTCAGATACAAACCTTCGAAGGCGCGGTTCAAGCGCAGGTCGTGGCTCGTCAGCCTGGCCTGTTCTTCAAGGCGCAACGGAATTGGCCCCCCCTCGTTCAGTTGCTTGAGTTCTTGGGTGGTCGCATGTTCGATCAGGGCCTTGATGGCGCTGCTGGGCATCTGTGGATAGTGATTGCGCAAGCGGCCTTCCACGCCATTCCCGTTGGGTTCGCTTTGGGCGTACAGCATTTCGAAGAGTTGTCCGCGTTCGCGGTGCGCATACTCGGCGATTTTCTTTGCCAGTTTGAACAAGCGCTGCTCCTGGCCTTCGGGCAATTCGCCGAGCAGGGCACGGGTCAGCATATCGTCGCTCACCAGGCGAAGCAGGGGTTCCAGGCTGCGGCTCTGCTCGCGTGACATGCGGATTTTCTGTGGTGCGTGGGCGTTGGCCGCAGGGTAATGGGTGATGGTTCGACCGGCCTCGTCATGCACTTCCAGAACATGGCTTTTTGGCCATTGGGGCAACGCGCACACCAGCAGTAATTGCAGCGATGGCCGTGCTCTGCCTGCTGCCGAGTAGTGGGTCATGGTTTTGATGAAGTGCAGGATCTCTCGCTCGATGGCAAAGCGTTTGCTGCTGTCCTTGAGCAACGGAGGCGGCGGCAGGCCGGCGCAGTGCACTTCGCGCAAGGCGCGGGCCGGTGTGTCAGTGACCTTGACAATGCGTTCGGCGGTCGATGGGTCAACATTGAAGTCGGAACCGCCCAAGCGTGAGAACAGGTGATGGTCGTCCCATGTCAACGGATTTTCGCTTTCCAGACGCCAGGCACCGTGGCGATTGTGTTCAAGAAGCGGTGTCTCGACGCCAACCTTGTTCGGATGCTTGAGCCGCCACTTGCGTACGTGCAGGTCATGGATCACGGGATAAAACGAACCGTAAAGCGGCATTAATTGGCCGCCTTGCCAGTCATACAAACCTTCGGAATTGGGCTGCAAATCAACGGGCAGTACCGGATTCTGCTGATATTGGCGCAACGAATTATCGAGCAGCTTGACCCGCCCGGCAGGGGTGCGGCGTTCACTCATCAGGTCCGCCAGGGTCTGGCGCAAGCCCCGGGTGTCGCGGGGCGAGGTCATGCCCAGCAACCTGCGCTCATGGGGTTGCAGCACCGAGTCGATGGCCAGGTAAAAACTGTCAGCGTCGGGCGATACCGGAATAGGCCCGCCATTGCGCATGTCGTAGGCTTCGTAGCGCCCGTTACCGTAATGCAACAGTTCGACGGTGGTGTCCTCGGGTCCGGTGTTGCGGTAGCGATTTTGCGCGTTGCCATCGACGAATTCGGTCACGACGAAGTGACGATCCAGGCGCTCCAGCAGCAGGCCGGTGGCGAGTTCCCGAGCCCACCGGTCGGCGGCGTGATTGAATGCGCGTGGGTAGTACAGCTCGTCGAGTATGGCGTCGATATGCAAGGCGGTGCGGTAGTGCTCCAAATGTTCACGTACGTCGACCTGCAACGGTTCTCCCTTGAGATAGGCGATTTGCTGTGCCGGGCTCAATGGTTTTTTTTCCAGCAACTGCTCAAGGCTGGCCAGGCTCAATGGCGGGAATTGCGCGTGCAGCTTGTTCAGCAACGGTGTCACACCCTCGGACGCCGCCTTGACGGGCACGAATACCCGTGCCGGATCGTCGGCGGGCACTTGGGCCCGGGCCTGGCCGGCGTAGCGGGTCAGAGCCTGGAACAACGCAATCCGCTCCTTGTTTGCCAGCCCGCTGATTTGCAGGCGCAGGCGTGCGATACGCTGGGCTTCGGTGAGACCGGGGCTGCCTTCCTTGCCCAGGGTCGACGTCGCGGGCTGCTGACGGAGGATCAGCTCGAACAGTGCGTCCTGGGTGGCCACCGTGGTGTCCGGCGCGTCGAGTGCGATGTAGGTGCCATCGTCCTTGCGTTTGAGGTTGATCGCTCGCGCGGCGTCGATGTTGGCCGCATGGCTTTCGATCAAATGACCTCTCTGGTCATGTACATGGATGATCGACTCGGCGGGCCAGCCGGGCAGTTGCGTGAGCAAGCTGAGCACAGCGCTGTCGGCATGGGCCGGCATCGTGCCGCTGCGGTGAAAACGGCTGCTCAGTTGCTCGATGACCCGGTCGACCTGCACGCGCCGGCTGGCTTCGATCAGGTTGACCGGTGGTGCCTCTCCCGCCCAGATACGATCCAGCGTTGTGCGGGACACGCCGGTGCTGCGCAGCAGGTTTCGCATGTGTTCTTCGGACACGGGCGCATCATCGTGGGGAAACATTTGAGCGAGCAGTTGGGCATCGGAAAGCTGGCCGGCGCTGTGCAGGTCCAGTCTCCAGGCTTGCAGCGCGGGATTGAACGCCACCGGCGCAGCAAAGCCGTTGCCATTTTTGCGTTTGAGCACGAAACCGGCGGAGGTTGGATTTGCCGTGACTTCGGCCACTACCTGTATGGCGTCTTGCTGCACACGCACGTACTGCCTGCCGTCGATCTGATACAAACCCTGGGCGTCAGGCTCCTTGCCCGCGAGCAGGTTCCGGTTGGCGATCGCATAATGGGCGAGCTGCGGCTTCCAGAGTTCGAACGTTCCGTCGCTGCGCGGCACCTTGCGGGGATCGCCGAGGCGTTGCAGCAGGTTTTCCATGCGCTGGCGGTGCACGCGCCCTGCGGTAGAAATCAACAGACCATTGATTGCCAGGTCCGCCACGTCAGACATGGCGGCTGCGAAATCACCGGCCCGGCCTTTGGTCGCCTCATTGACGCCGGTGATCAGGCTGTAGGCCAGATTGCCGAACACCACCCCCTGCATCAGCCGGTTCAAGCCGGTGACGCCACCGGGCATGGGGGTCATCAACAGCTCCATGACCTCACTGGCAATGGCCGCCGCACCGTCGATGAGCCCCTGCAAGTCACGCTCCGAGCGTTGGGTGGCGAGCATGCCCAGGTTGGCCTGATAGTGCTGGATATGACGAAGGCTGACCGCTTGCACCAGCGTCATTGCACGCGCCGGTTTGGGGTCATTGACGAAGCGGACATGTTCCAGGGTTTGCGCGGGGAACAAGGTATGAAACGAGTCGTAGAGAAAACCCGCAAAGCCGGTCAGGCCCGATGGTCGCGGCTCTTCGTGCAGCAAGTCTTTGAATTGATTGATCTCGGTGATGGGTAGCTGTCGCGAGAACCACTCCAGATCACCTTGTTGATGGCTGCTCTTGAGGTCGGCATGGAATTGCGCGCCGGCGCTTCGGGCGTCGGGGTGATAGCGCAAGGCTCCCCCCGGGCGAAACGGGAAATAGGCAATCACGCCAAGGCTGCCCACACGAATCAACAGCAAGGGCACCGGGATGCGGGTACCGGAGGGGGTAAACGGCACGGCCGGCAGCAGCGTGAGATCCAGATTCATGCTCAGCATGTCGAAAGGCAGCGGCGCCCCCGTGTCTTCGATCGTGGTCACCAGCGCTTCATACAGGGCTTGCGTGACGCCACTGCTATTACGGTTGCGGTAGGCCTCCAGTGCTTCATACCGCAGGTGAGCACGGGTGCTGGTCTCGATCAAACCGTGCAGCTTGCCGCCAGCGCCCAAGGTTGCGGCCAAATCGACCTGCAGTTTTCCACCCAGGTCCAGTTCGCGACAGATGCTGATGAATTGGCTGACACTCAGTTGCTTTTCGTCCACACCAGTGAGGTAGGAGGCGTCGACGTAGCTGTGGCCGGAGCGTTGGGGATTACCGGTGCCGAAATCGAAGTTCAGGCAAGCGGCCTCCCACAGCGAAAACCTGGAAATATGACTGCGGTATTGGGACTCGTCCAGGGCACGCTCGGGGCGCGGCGACTGCGGTGTCTCGTCGACGGCTCTGTTGCGCCGCTCCCAGGGCAGTGGTACGTCGATTTTTTCCAGGTAGCGGGTGTTGATAAAGATGGCTTCCGGGTCGAGGCCGCCCAGTTTGCTGCGCAACAGTGCCAGGCCGTTGTGCTTGAACGCCTGGATCAGGCGTGCATTTTCCGTTTCGAGTGCCTTGAGTGCGGCAGTCGCTTCCCGTTGCAGGCGCACGTAGTCGCGCTGCTGGACGAGGGTCAGACTATTCAGTGACTGCGCCAGCGTTTGACGCAGCAGTTCCAGGGCCTGTTGCCGGCCCCAGGGTTCGCTGGACTGCAATTGGCCGGACGGGCTATTGAGAGGGTGATCGGGCATGAGCCATTTCCTTACACAGTGAGACGTGGAAGGAAATGGAAGCATCCGCCCGCCTGTGGCAAGGGCTACCTATATAACGTGCGTCGATTCGTGGCGCCGTTCGAATGCGCTCAGACGGCGCTGACCCGTTTGGGTGCCGGCTTGAGCGACTGGTCCAGCTGCTTGTTGAATTCCAGCCACAGCGCCAGTGCGGCCATTAACAGGGCGCCTACCAGCGCGGTCAGAATCTGCATGGCGAACGCATCGTCGGCCAGGGCGTTGATCATGTCCGCCAGCGGCGCAAGCACCACGCCCAGGCAAAATACCTCCAGCGAATAGCGCCCCATGCGACAGAGATGCTGGGCCAATCGTCCCTCTGTCCAGATTCGGCCCGGCAGCAGTTTGGCCGTCACGTAGGCCAGGGCGAGGAAGTGCAGCAGGCGCACCGGCGATAGATCGGTCTTGCTGATGGGGTAGATCAGGTCGCTGAGCCACGCCGGCATTACCGCGTCATGAATTTCGGGCCAGCGCCACGACAGGGTGATCACCCCGGTGACCAGCACATAGGCCAATGCCCCGACGAATATCGGCTGATGCTTCAGTGGTCTGTTCTCGACAGACCGTGGCTGGCGGCTGTGGATCGCCGCCGCGCCACCGAGCACGAACAGCAGTTGCCAGGTGACCGGGTTGAAGTACCACACGCCATCGGCAATGGCCCGCAGATTCCAGCCCATCCACGGTGCCAACAGGTAGATGGTGGTGGACACCGCCACCACCGCCCAGGTCTTGCGCAGCATCAGCGGCAACACCAGCGGCAGGCCGGCCAGCAGCACGATGTACAGCGGCAGCGGGTCCATCAGGTTGGGCTTGAAGCGCAGCAGCAGTTCATCGGTAAGCGCTTGTTGCGGGTGGGTGACGAAGTGCGTCAGGCCCATCTCTTCGACGAGGTCGCGGGTTTCCACATGGCTGTTGGCGAAGAACACGATGCCCATCAGCATCGCCAGCAGGAAGATATGCACCACATACAACACCCAGGCACGGCGCAGGATTTTCAGCGAGGCAATCCAGTAGCCGTCGCGTTGCAGGATCTTGCCGTAGGCCAGCACGGCGGCATAACCGGCGAGGAACACGAAGACTTCCGCCGCATCGCTGAAGCCGACGTTGCGCAGGGTGATCTGGCCGAGGGGGTTGTGGGGGACGTGATCCCAGAAAATGAAGATCAACGCCAGGCCCCGAAAAAAATCGATGCGCGGGTCGCGTCCGTTCAGCATGGCAGCGGGCTCTTGAACAAAAGGTTTAGTAAAGACAGGCGAATGCGCGTGTTGTCGTACGCCGCACGTCGGGCCGGCGCAGGTTGGCGGTATTTGTAAGCAATTGCAAAGGCGGGATATTACTGAATGTAAAGCCTGCCCGGTGCCGGGCAGGCCAGGGGAACATCACGCGGCGCTGGCTTCGTGGGGTTCGAAGCTGTCCGCCCGCGCCATCTGCCACATGCGCGAATAGAACTCGCCATTCACTTCGCCGGTGAGCAATTCGCCGGGTTTGAGGAACACATGCAACTGCGAGAACAGCTTGATCTCGGTCGCCGACATGCGTCGCACCAGGTGTTTGGCCGACAGTTGCGACGGATGATCCAACCCTGCCGCCGCAAGCATTTCCGCCAGCGCCTTGAGGGTGTTGCGGTGGAAGTTGAACACGCGCTGGGCCTTGTCCGGCACCACCAGCGCGCGTTGGCGCAGCGGGTCCTGGGTGGCCACGCCGGTCGGGCATTTATTGGTGTGGCAGCTTTGCGATTGAATGCAGCCAATGGCGAACATGAAGCCGCGCGCCGAGTTGGCCCAGTCGGCGCCGATGGCCAGCACGCTGGCGATGTCGAACGCGCTGACGATCTTGCCGCTGGCGCCGAGCTTGATCTTGTCGCGCAGGTTCAGACCCACCAGGGTGTTGTGCACGAACAGCAAACCTTCACGCAGCGGCACACCAATGTGGTCAGTGAACTCCACCGGCGCGGCGCCGGTGCCGCCTTCCTTGCCGTCGACCACGATGAAGTCCGGCAGGATACCGGTTTCGAGCATGGCCTTGGCGATGCCCATGAACTCCCACGGATGGCCCAGGCAGAATTTGAAACCCACCGGTTTGCCGCCGGACAGTTCGCGCAGTTGGGCGATGAACTGCATCATTTCCAGCGGCGTGGAAAATGCGCTGTGGCGAGAGGGTGAAATGCAGTCCTCGCCCATCAGGATGCCGCGTGTGTCGGCGATTTCCTGGGTGACCTTGTGCTTGGGCAGGATGCCGCCGTGGCCGGGCTTGGCACCCTGGCTCATCTTGATTTCGATCATCCGCACTTGCGGGTTCTGCGCCTGCACGGCAAAGCGTTCCGGATCGAAGCGCCCGTCGCTGGTACGGCAACCGAAGTAGCCGCTGCCCAGCTCCCAAGTCAGGTCGCCGCCGTGTTCGCGGTGGTACGGGCTGATACTGCCTTCGCCGGTGTCATGGGCGAAGTTGCCCAGTTTGGCGCCCTGGTTGAGCGCGCGGATGGCGTTGGCGCTCAGCGAGCCGAAACTCATCGCCGAGATATTGAACACCGAGGCCGAGTACGGTTGCTTGCATTGCGGGCCGCCGACCATCACGCGAAACGCGCTGGGGTCGCTCAGTGGCGCCGGGCGCATGGAGTGGCCGATGAATTCGAAGCCCGACTGGTACACATCGATCAGGGTGCCGAAGGGCTTGTCGGCGCTTTCGTTCTTGGCGCGCGAATACACCAGCGACCGCTGGGCCCGGGAGAAGGGCAGGGCGTCGCTGTCGGACTCCAGCAGGTACTGGCGGATTTCCGGGCGGATGGCTTCCACCAGGTAACGGATATTGCCCAGGATCGGGTAGTTGCGGCGCACCGCGTGGGGACTTTGCAGCAGGTCGAACAGGCCGATCAGGCTCAGCACGCCGGTGACCACCGTGATGGGCCACAGCCATTCATGTTCGATAAAGGGGAGGCTGGCGAGGGTGAAAATGACGCACACGGCAAAGAAGGCGTAACGGCTTAGTAACGACAGGCTCATACGGTTTTCCTTGGGTTCGGACTCATCGGCTAGGCGTTTTGCGCCTGTAGAAAGATCGAAAACAGCTCCGACTGGGATTTGATCCCCAGCTTGCTGTAGATGTGTTTCTTATGGACTTTCACGGTTTCCACGGAGATTTCCAGCTTACGGGCGATTTCCTTGCTGGAGCAACCGCTGAGCATCAAGCGGCCCACGTCCAGCTCGCGGGCGGTGAGTTGCGCGCCCCAGTCGTCATTCTGGAGCGGTGGCTGCGGCACGCTGACTTGGCTGAGTTCATGGGGCAGGCGCTGGCGCAGCAGGCTCAGCACCCAGGGCTGGATCAGTGACAGCAGGGCGATTTGCTGCGGATCGAAGCGTTGGTTCGAGCCCAGGGACAGGCACAGGGTGCGACCGTCCGGCAGGTGGCAATTGAACTGGATTTCATCGGCCACCACGTTGAGGCGGAAGTAGCGCTGGTAGTACTCGGTGAGTTCGAAATGCTCCGGCGCGACGTCGGCCAGGCGAACAAGCCCGGTGTGGGCACGCTCGCGGCTGGCGATGTAGAAGGGGTCGAGCAGGTACAGGCCGTTGAGGTAGTCCTGGAACAATTGGTCCGGCGTGCCGTCGGCGCCTGGGCATTCGGCGAACACCAGGGGGCGGTGCGCGCTGCTGAACAGCAGCGCCACCCAGCTGTCGGAGGGCACGTATTGGTCCAGCAATCGGACAAGCTGGGTCCAGAAGTTGGGCTGGTCCAGCGCGTCTATCATTTGCCCCACCGCACGGTGCCAGGCGATGTCTTGCAGCGACATGGTCATTGATCTACCCCTATCGGGTTACCCCCGCCGCGTGATTCCCTGGTGGGTTGAGGCTGCGCATACTGCGGCACAGCTAAAGAACAAGGAATACCCATGAAGGTCGAATTTGCCCAGTTGGCCGGTCGTGATAACGATACAGCTTACAACCTTGAGCGCGCCTTGACGGCCATTGCTGCCTGCGCCGACGATACGCAACTGATCGTATTCCCGGAAACCCACCTGACCGGTTTCCCCTCGGCTGAAACCGTCGCCGCTGTTGCCGAGCCGCTGGACGGTCCCACCGTGCAAGCCATTATCCAGGCTGCCCGTGCACGCGATGTCGCCGTGGTGATCGGCATGATCGAGAACGACGGCGGCCAATTCTATAACACCACCCTGCTGATCACGCCCGAAGGCATCGCCTTGCGTTATCGCAAGACCCATCTGTGGCCTTTGGAGCGCGGCGTGGTCAGCCCCGGTGATCGTTATGCCACCTGCCTGTGGAAGGGGATACGCGTCGGCCTGTTGATCTGCTACGACATCGAATTTCCGGAATCCGCCCGCGCTTTGGGGCAGTTGGGTGCTCAATTGCTGCTGGTCACCAACGGCAACATGGACCCGTATGGCCCCACACACCGCACCGCGATCATGGCCCGTGCCCAGGAAAACCAGGCGTTTGCGCTGATGGTCAACCGTGTGGAAGACGGCGATGGCGAATTGGTGTTTGCCGGCGGCAGTGCGCTGGTGGACCCGTTCGGCACCTTGCTGTTTGAAGCCGGACGTGAAGAAGGGCAATTCACCGTCGAGCTGGACCTCGACCAACTGGCGGCGGCGCGCAAGGACTACCGCTACCTGGACGACCAGCGCTTGAAATTGCCAGGTGAGGTGATCGAGCGCAGCGACGGGACGCGCGAACTGCTGATCCCCAAAGCCTGACACCACCCCCCTTGTAGGAGTCCGGCAAGCCGGGCTCCTACAAGGGGGCGTTGCACCCATAAGAATCAATGCACTCGCTTCACCGACTTCAGTTCTGCCATAAATCTAATAATTGCGCGGAGAATCACCCATGGCTCGTTTGCAACGCACCCTGTCGTTAGGGGCGGTGGTGCTGTTTGGCATCGCCTATATGACACCGATCATTGTGCTCGGTACCTTCGGCATCCTGGCGCAATCCACCGCCGGCATGGTTCCCGCCGCTTACCTTGCGGCGCTGGTGGCGATGTTTTTCACCGCCATGAGTTACGGGCGCATGGCTTCGGCGTTTCCGGTGGCCGGTTCCGCCTACAGCTATGTGCGCAAGGCCATCAGCCCCAAACTGGGCTTTATCGCGGGTTGGGCGGTGTTGCTCGACTACCTGTTCCTGCCCATGGCCATCTGGCTGATCGGCGCGGCGTACCTGAATTCGGCGTTCCCTGCGGTGCCGCAGTGGGTCTGGGTACTGGCGTTCATCGGCATCACCAGCGTTATCAATATCGTCGGCCTCAAACTGGCCAACGGCATCAATGTCTTGCTGATGCTGGTGCAGTTTTTGGTGCTGATCGCATTTGTCGCGCTGTGCATTCACTACATCGGCGGCGACGCAAGCAAGCCGTTGTGGAGCATCGCGCCGTTCTTCAATGGCCAGATGCACATGCCATTGATCATGAGTGGTGCGGCCATCGCCTGCTATTCGTTCCTGGGCTTTGATGCGGTCAGCACCCTCACCGAAGAAACCCGCGACCCACGCCGCACCATCCCACGGGCGATCATGCTGATCACCCTGATTGGCGGGCTGATCTTTGTGGCGGTGTCCTACTTCGTGCAGATTGCCCATCCGTCCTTCGAGTTCGCCAACGTGGATTCGGCGGCGTATGAAATTGCACGCAACATCGGCGGCGATCTGTTTGTGTCGATCTTCCTGATCGGCTTGATCGTCGGCCAGTTCGCCTCGGGGCTGTCGGCCCAGGCCAGTGGTTCGCGGTTGCTGTTCGCCATGGGGCGTGACGGCGTGCTGCCCAAATCGTTCTTCGGCACTTTGCATGCGCGCTTCGGCACGCCGGTCAACAGCATCCTCCTGTGCGCAGTGGTGGCGTTGCTGGCGTTGAAGCTGGACGTGACCACTTCCACGTCGTTCATCAACTTCGGTGCATTCCTGGCGTTCAGCCTGGTGAACCTGTCGGTGATCTTCCACTACTGGATCGGCGCCAAGGCGCGTGGCCTGCGTGAACTCGTGCTGTTCCTGGTGTTCCCGGCCATCGGCCTGGCGGCGGACGTATGGCTGATGGTGAGCCTCGATCACCTGGCGATTTACCTGGGGCTGGTGTGGTTGGCGATCGGTCTGGTTTACCTGGGGGTACTCACCCGTGGTTTCTCGCAACAGCCACCGGAAATGGACTTTCAGGAAACCGCTTAGAAGCACCGGGCCTATTCTTATTGCAATAGGTTCTCGTTTGGGTGCATGATTTGTGTTACTGTATAACACATATTTTGTACCCCGACGCCCCGGAGGCCTTATGAAAGCTGGTATCCATCCCGACTACCGCACCGTGCTGTTCCATGACACCGCCGCCGATGTGTTCTTCCTGATCGGCTCCACTGCCGACAGTGATCGCACCCATAAACACAGCGACGGCAACACTTACCCTTACATCCCGCTGGACGTGTCCAGCGCTTCGCACCCGATCTATACCGGTCAACAGCGCAAGACCCAGGCCGAAGGCCGGATTGCCGGGTTCAACAAGCGTTTCGCCTCGTTCGGTTCGAGCCCGAAAAAAGCCGAGGCGTGAGGGTTTCACGTTTCACCTCGAAGGCCGCTCCGGTATCTGGAGCGGCTTTTTTTATGCGCTGATATCGTAAGGCCATCATTCTGCCAGAAACCGACTAGACTACTCAGTATCCGCCAGGGAGGCAGGCCCATACCGTAAGGAGCGCACACCGACGATCCGAGGTGTTTCATGGGAGAGTCCGTAGCCTTCACCGATGCCGACCGCGCCGTGGTGCTGTTGATCGATGCCCAACCGGACGTGCTGCACAGCCTCACGCAACTGTTGCGGCTGGAACCTTTCGACCTGCACAGCGCAACTTGCGCGGCTGACGCCCTGGCGATCCTCGCCGGCCAACCCGTCGACCTGGTGATGAGCGCCGCACGCCTGCCGGACATGGACGGCGCCTCGCTGCTGGCCCATATCCACCAGCATTACCCCCATACCGTGCGCATCCTGCTCACTGGCGAGACCGACCTGACCCTGATCATCAAGGCGATCAACGAGGGCGAAATCTACCGCTACCTGAGCAAACCCTGGAACGATGAAGAATTGCTCATGGCCCTGCGCCAATCCCTGGCCCATCAGCATTCCGAGCGCGAACGCCTGCGCCTCGAACAACTGATCCTGCAACAGAACGAAGCCCTCAAGCAGCTCAATGCCACCCTGGAAAAACGCGTGGCCTCGCGCACCAGCGAACTGCAGCAAACCGCCGACATGCTCGACCTGGCCTATGAAGAGCTCAAGCACAGCTATGCCACCGGCACCGAAGTGTTCTCGTTGCTGGCCAACCTGCGCCTGCCGCGTGCCAAGCAGACCAACCGGCAGATTATCGAGTTGGTGCGTACCTGGTGCGTCACCCAGGGCGTCGACGAAGCCAGCACCCGCGACCTGACCATGGCCGCCGCGCTCTACAACATCGGCAAGCTGAGCTGGAGCGACAGCATGATGGCCTCGCCCTCGGACCTGCTGCACGGCAGCGACCGTGAGCGCTATCGCGCCTACGCCGCCCAGAGTGAATCCCTGCTGATGACCCTGGAACCGATGAAGGATGCCGCGCGGCTGATCCGCCACCATCAGGAGCGCTGGGACGGCAGTGGCGCGCCGGATCACCTCAAGGGCGAAGCAATTCCGCCAGGTTCGCGGCTGTTGAAGCTGGCGGTGGATTTCATCGAGCTGCAAAAAGGCCTGATCCTCGAGCGCCAGATGAACAGCGACGAAGCGCTGCTGTACATCCGCAAATACGCTGGCCGGTTTTACGACCCGCAGATGGTCGAGGTATTTGTGCGGGTCTGCGCCACCTACCTCAACGACGTAACCCTGGGCGATCCCACCATCAAGGTGCTCGGCACCCGCGAGTTGCTGGAGGGGATGGTGCTGGCGCGCAACCTCAATGCGGACAACGGCATGCTGCTGCTCAATGCCGGCAAGGTGCTGAACCTGCCGTTGGTGGATAAGTTGATCGCCTTCGAAACCATGGAGGGCGCGCGTTACAGCGTGTTTATCAAGGACACCGCTGTAACCACAGGCTGAACACACGCTGAAACTGCAGGAGCCGGCTTGCCGGCGATAGCGGTCCATCAGCAAACACTGTTTCTACTGACACACCGCCATCGCAGGCAAGCCAGCTCCCACATTGATTGCGGCACTCTCAACGATCATGTGATCCTTGCGCCTTTGTGTTCAAGGTAACCTTTTCATGACTTCTACCATCCGCATCGCCGCCGCGCTCCTGATCGGGCAAGACGGCCAGACTCTGCTGGTGCGCAAGCGCGGCACCCAGGCGTTCATGCAGCCGGGCGGCAAGATCGACGCCGGCGAACAGCCCGCTGAAGCGCTGGCCCGTGAGTTGTACGAAGAACTGAATCTGCGCATCGACCCGAATGCAGCGGTGTACCTGGGGCATTTCTCCGCCCCGGCTGCCAACGAGCCCGGCTTCACTGTGCAGGCGGAGTTGTTTCAGGTACAAATCGACGTACCGGTGACTCCAGCTGCGGAGATCGAGGAAATACGCTGGATCGACCCGGCCGGTGACGGCGGCCTGCACCTGGCGCCGCTGACGCGGGATTTGATCCTGCCGTTTTATCGCGCTTCGTTGCCAGCATGATCATTCGCACCCTGGAGGTCGATGATGCCGTCGCGTATCGGGCGTTGATGCTCGAGGCGTACGGTGCCTATCCCCAGGCATTCACCTCCAGCGTGGCGGAGCGTGCGGCGATGCCACTGACTTGGTGGGAAAAGCGCTTGAACAACCCGCTCGACCGTTTGCTCGGTGCGGTTGAAGGGGATGAACTGGTCGGCATCGTCGGCCTGGCGTTCGAGCCCCGGGAGAAGGCCCGGCACAAGGTGACGCTGTTCGGCCTGTATGTGAACGCCGCCCATCAGCACAGGGGCCTGGGCCGTCGGTTGGTCGAAGCGGCTCTGGAGGAGGCCTGCAAACAGCCGCGGCTGAAGGTGATCCAACTGACCGTTACCGCCGGCAATGACGCCGCCTTCGCCTTGTACCAACGCTGCGGCTTCATTCAGTACGGCCTGGAACCGCTGGCGGTGCGGGTGGGTGTCGATTACTTCGACAAGATCTACATGTGGCGCGAGCTCAAGCCCGACTGATATTCCAGGGTGAGAACCCATTCCAATGTGGGAGCGGGCTTGCCCGCGAATGCGGTGGGTCAGTGATGAGTCTATCGACTGACACTGCGTCTTCGCGAGCAAGCCCGCTCCCACAGTTTGATCCTCACTGTCTCTGACATCAGCGCACGGCGCTGACCCCATCCAGGGTGGAAAACGACGTGTCCTTGGCCGTCAGCAAGAAATCGCGCATATACGGCGCGTCGAGCATGTCGGCGCGGATCCCGGCATACAGCGTGGCAAACAAGCCTTTTTCGCCCAGGCGCTTGGCTTTCACGTAGCCTCGCGAGCTGTATTCATGCAGCGCCCAATGGGGCATGCCACACACGCCGCGACCGCTGGCCACCAGTTGCATCATCATCACCGTCAGCTCCGAGGTGCGCACCTGGGCCGGTTCCACGTCGGCGGGTTCCAGGAACCGGGTGAAGATATCCAGGCGGTCGCGTTCCACCGGGTAGGTGATCAGGGTTTCGGTCAGCAGGTCTTCCGGCACGATGTACGACTTGCTCGCCAGGGCATGCTGGTTGGCCACGGCCAGCATGGCTTCATAGGTGAACAGCGGCACATAAGTGATGCCCGGCAGGTCCAGCGGGTCGGAGGTCACCACCAGGTCCAGGTCGCCACGGGCCAGGGCGGGCAACGGGGCGAAGGCAAAGCCCGAGGCCAGGTCCAGCTCGACTTCCGGCCAGACATCGCGGAACTGGTCGATGGTCGGCATCAGCCACTGGAAGCAGCTGTGGCACTCGATCGCCATGTGCAGACGCCCGGCGGTGCCACCGGCCAACCGAGCGATATCCCGTTCGGCACCGCGCAGCAGCGGCAGGGTGGCGTCAGCCAGTTGCAGCAGACGCAGGCCCGCGCTGGTGAAGCGCAGCGGCTTGGTCTTGCGCACGAACAACGGCATGCCCAGGCGTTCTTCCAGCTCCTTGAATTGGTGGGACAACGCCGATTGCGTCAGGTGCAGGCGCTCGGCGGCTTCCACCAGGCTGTCGGCCTCGCGCAGGGCGTGCAGGGTCTTGAGGTGACGGATCTCGAGCACGGGATCTCCATGAAAGCAATTTGTGATGAATTCGAATTGCGTGAGTTTGTCTCATGTTGCCGAATCTGTCGACACGCAGCTTGAAGGTGACCGCTCGGCACTCTTCATCAAACTGTCACGCAACTGTGGCAGCGCGCTTTAACAAACATCATCAGACTCGCGCTCCACTGGGGTTCTGCGTTTTGGTGTTTTTCATGCGTGTGGTGTTTTTGCTGGCCGCTCTCTTGTTCGGCCTGCCGTCTTTTGCGGCTTCTCGATGTGACGTCAATGTCCCGACCCAAACGGTCGATCTGGCTCAGGTAAGCATTGCCTACCAGAGCATTGGTCGTGCGTCCGATCCGGCCTTGCTGCTGGTGATGGGCCTGGGCGGCCAGTTGATCCACTGGCCGGATGAAGTGGTGATTGCCCTGTGCCAGCAAGGTTTTCGGGTGATTCGCTACGACAATCGTGATGTCGGCCTGTCCAGTTGGCGCCAGGCGCCGGCCAGTGCCAACCTGACGTTTGAAGTGCTGCGCTACAAGCTTGGCCTGCCCGTGGCGGCGCCTTATACGCTGACCGATATGGCGGACGATGCCCTGGGCCTGATGGACGCGTTACAGGTCCGGCAATTCCATGTGCTGGGCGCGAGCATGGGCGGCATGATCGCCCAGCACTTGGCGGCCATGGCTCCGGATCGGGTGGAAAGCCTCACCCTGGTGATGACCACCTCCGGCGCCGAAGGCCTGCCGGCGCCCAGCGCGGCGCTGGTGCAACTGCTGTCACGGCGCAGCGCGCCCAACCGCGAAGTCGCACTGGAGCAACAGGCCGATTTGCTCGCCGCCCTGGGCAGCCCGGTGGTGAAGGATGATCGCGAAGCCCTGTTGCATCAGGCGGCGGTCGCTTATGACCGCGCGTTCAACCCCGACGGCGTTAAACGCCAGATCATGGCGATATTGGCCGAACCGAGCCGCGTGCCGTTGCTCAACCAACTCCGCGTACCGACCCTGGTGGTGCACGGTACCGCCGACCCGTTGTTGCCGGTGATGCATGGCGTACACCTGGCGGCGCATATCCAGGGCAGCCAGTTGAAGCTGATTCCGGGCATGGCCCATCGATTCCAGGAAGCGTTCAAGGCGCCCCTGCTGACGGCGGTGCTGCCGTACCTGCAAGCCCATCGCGAGGATGCGGCGCACTGGGCGCAGATTGACCTGGGCGAGCCTTCGAAGGTGCTGTGACATTGGTGTATGGTGCAACTTTTGCGGCGCAAGAATGCCAGCGAGGTTGCCCACCATGAGTACTGCCCTGAAAATCGATTTTGTCAGCGACGTGTCCTGCCCCTGGTGCATCATCGGCCTGCGCGGGCTGACCGATGCCCTCGACCAGCTTGGCAGCGAAGTCCAGGCCGAGATCCATTTCCAGCCGTTCGAACTGAACCCGAACATGCCTGCCGAGGGGCAGAACATCGTCGAGCACATCACCGAAAAGTATGGCTCGACGCCCGAGCAATCCCAGGCCAACCGCGAACGCATCCGCGACACCGGCGCCGCGCTGGGTTTTGCCTTTCGCACCGACGGCCAGAGTCGCATCTACAACACCTTCGATGCCCATCGCCTGTTGCACTGGGCCGGCCTTGAAGGGTTGCAGTACAACCTCAAGGAGGCGCTGTTCAAGGCGTACTTCACCGAGCAGAAGGACCCGTCCGACCACGCGACCCTGGCGATCATCGCCGAAAGCGTCGGCCTGGACCTCACCCGTGCCGCCGAGATTCTCGCGTCCGATGAATACGCCGCCGAGGTGCGCGAGCAGGAGCAACTGTGGATTTCCCGCGGCGTGACCTCGGTGCCGACCATCGTGTTCAACGACCAGTATGCCGTCAGCGGCGGCCAGCCGGCGGAGGCGTTTGTGGGCGCGATTCGGCAGATCATCAGCGACGCTAAAAACTAAAGCGGTTCAAAATGTGGGAGCGGGCTTGCTCGCGAATACAGTGTGTCAGCCAAGTATT
>NZ_JBSVVZ010000053.1:0-46538 GCF_054071875.1 Pseudomonas sp. SDO524_S393
AAAGGGGGGGTTTGGTGGGGGAGGTGGGGGCGGGGGGGGCCGTGTTGGAGAGAGATCCCGCTCCCACACAAAGCCCTCCCACATTATTTAGCTTATTCGGCGTGGCTTAGAGCTCGCCCAGGCCGTCGACCAGCGCCTGGTTCTGCTCCGGCGTACCGATGGTGATCCGCAGAAACTGGGCAATCCGTTCCTGCTTGAAGTGCCGCACAATCACCCCTTGCTCACGCAATTTGGCCGCCAGGCCAGCGGCGTCGTGCCGTGGGTGGCGCGCAAAGATGAAGTTGGCTGCCGACGGCAGTACCTCGAAGCCTTTGGCCTGCAACTGGGCGGTCAGTTTTTCACGGCTGTCGATCACCTGTTGGCAGGTTTTCTCGAAATACGCCTGGTCTTCGAACGCGACAGCCGCGCCCACAATCGCCAGGCGATCCAGCGGGTAGGAGTTGAAACTGTTCTTGACCCGCTCCAGTGCCTCGATAAGGTCTGGATGCCCCACCGCCAGCCCAACCCGCAGGCCCGCCAGCGAGCGCGACTTGGACAGCGTCTGGGTCACCAGCAGGTTCGGGTAGCGGTCTACCAGGCTGATGGCCGTTGCGCCGCCGAAGTCGATATACGCCTCATCCACCACGACGACCGAATCCGGGCTGGCCTTGAGGATCTGCTCCACCGCGTCCAGCGCCAGCAGGCAACCGGTCGGCGCATTGGGGTTGGGAAAAATGATTCCGCCGTTCGGCCTGGCGTAGTCGGCGACGCGAATCTGGAACTGCTCGTCGAGCGGCACGGCATCAAACTGAATGCCATACAGGCCGCAATAAACCGGATAAAAGCTGTAGCTGATATCTGGGAACAGCAGCGGTAGGTCGTGCTGAAACAGCCCGTGGAAGATGTGTGCCAGTACTTCGTCGGAACCGTTGCCGAGGAACACCTTGCTGGCGTCGACGCCGTAGTACGTGGCGACAGCCTGCTTGAGCCGGTCGCTGTTGGGGTCCGAGTACAAACGCAGGTCGTCGGTCAACTCGGCACGCATGGCCTCCAGCGCCTTGGGTGAAGGGCCGTACGGGTTTTCGTTGGTGTTGAGCTTGACCAGCTTGGTCAGCTTCGGCTGCTCACCCGGCACGTAAGGCACCAGGTTCTTGACGAAGGGGCTCCAGAATTTGCTCATGTCTCAGTTACCTGTCTTGTCGTCAAGGATGCGGTATTCGGCGCTGCGGGCGTGGGCGCTCAACGATTCGCCACGGGCCAGCACGGAAGCGGTCTTGCCCAGCTCCGAGGCGCCTTGCGGCGAGCAGAAGATGATCGACGAACGCTTCTGGAAGTCATACACGCCCAGCGGCGAAGAGAAACGCGCGGTGCCGGAAGTCGGCAGCACGTGGTTGGGGCCTGCGCAGTAATCACCCAGGGCCTCGCTGGTGTGGCGTCCCATGAAGATCGCACCGGCGTGACGAATCGACGGCAGCCAGGCCTGCGGGTCGGCCACCGACAGCTCCAGGTGTTCCGGGGCGATGCGGTTGGCCACTTCGATGGCCTGCTCCATGTCGCGCACTTGAATCAGCGCGCCCCGGCCATTGATCGACTTTTCGATGATCCCGGCCCGGTCCATGGTCGGCAGCAGCTTGTCGATGCTCGCCGCCACTGCCTCCAGGAATGCCGCATCCGGGCTGACCAGGATGGCCTGGGCGTCTTCGTCATGCTCGGCCTGGGAGAACAGGTCCATGGCGATCCAGTCAGGGTCGGTCTGGCCGTCGCATACCACCAGAATCTCCGAAGGTCCGGCGATCATGTCGATACCGACCTGGCCGAATACATGGCGCTTGGCGGTGGCCACATAGATGTTGCCCGGCCCGACCACCTTGTCGACCTGCGGCACGCTTTCGGTGCCATAGGCCAGGGCCGCAACGGCCTGGGCGCCGCCAATGGTGAACACGCGATCCACGCCGGCGATGCACGCGGCCGCCAACACCAGTTCGTTGATTTCACCGCGTGGTGTCGGTACCACCATGACCACTTCGGTCACGCCAGCCACCTTGGCAGGAATGGCGTTCATCAGCACCGACGACGGGTACGAAGCTTTACCACCCGGCACGTACAGGCCGGCGCGATCCAGTGGCGTGACCTTCTGCCCCAGCAAGGTGCCGTCGGCTTCGGTGTAGCTCCAGGAGTCCTGTTTCTGTTTTTCGTGGTAACTGCGCACTCGCGCCGCCGCCACTTCCAGGGCCTGACGCTGCGGCGCTGTGATGCGCGTAAGCGCCAACTCCAGGCGTTCGCGGGGCAGGATCAGGTCGGACATGGACTGGACGTCCAGGCCGTCGAACTGGCGGGTGAAGTCCACCAGCGCAGCATCACCGCGTTCGCGCACAGCCTTGATGATGTCGAGCACCCGCCCATTGACCGAATCGTCGGACACGCTTTCCCAGCTCAGCAGATGATCCAGATGGCGGGCGAAATCCGGGTCGGCAGCGTTGAGTCGGGCAATGGCAGTGGACGTGGTCATAGCGGGGGCCTCATAGGATTGGCAAATAGACTCAGGCGCCGAACGTTAGCAGTCGATCCGCTTGGGCACCTGAGAATTCTGGCTATGAGGCGGATAGACGGGCGCAGCCTTGCGGCTACGCGGGTGAGTCAACCGCGGTGTCGCGACTCCACTGCCTTGCGCAGGGTGTCGATCAACGCCTGGATACGGGCGTGTTGCATCTTCATCGAGGCCTTGTTGACGATCAGACGGGAGCTGATGTCGGCAATGAACTCCTGAGGTTCGAGGCCGTTGGCACGCAGGGTGTTGCCGGTGTCGACCACGTCGATGATCTTGTCGGCCAGGCCGATCAGCGGCGCCAGTTCCATCGAGCCATAGAGCTTGATGATGTCGACCTGACGACCTTGCTCGGCGTAGTAGCGCTTGGCGACATTGACGAACTTGGTGGCTACCCGCAGGCGGCCTTTAGGCTCAACGTCGCCGACACGGCCGGCGGTCATCAGCTTGCACAGGGCGATCCGCAGGTCCAGCGGCTCGTACAGACCCTGGCCGCCGTATTCCATCAGCACATCCTTGCCGGCCACACCGAGGTCGGCCGCACCATGCTCAACGTAGGTCGGCACGTCGGTAGCCCGCACGATCAGCAGACGGACGTCGTCCTGGGTCGTGGGGATGATCAGTTTGCGGCTCTTGTCCGGATTCTCGGTCGGCACGATGCCCGCTTCAGCCAGAAGCGGCAACGTGTCATCAAGGATGCGGCCCTTGGACAGTGCAATGGTCAACATGGGAAACGTCAGTCCTTCATCAGGCTATTGCGGTCTGGTCGCAAATGGCGCCAGACACAGATCGAGGCCATTACAGCCTCGATTTGAAACAAATTCAGCATATTGCTTCTTTAATTTGTAGTGAGCGGGCTTGCCCCGCGCTGGACTGCGCAGCAGTCCCATTTTTGGGGTCGCTACGCAACCCAGCGCGGGGCAAGCCCGCTCACCACAAGAAGCCCGCTCACACAGAGACGGTGTTTATAGCAGCGGGACTAACCCGGTACGCGGCGGATTTTTGCGCCGAGCATCTGCAGTTTTTCTTCGATGCACTCGTACCCACGGTCGATGTGGTAGATGCGGTCGATCAGGGTATCGCCATCGGCGATCAGTGCCGAGATCACCAGGCTGGCAGAAGCGCGCAGGTCGGTGGCCATTACTGGGGCGCCTTTGAGCTTGTCGGTACCCGTGACGATCGCGGTGTTGCCTTCAACCTGAATCTTCGCGCCCATGCGGTGCAATTCGTACACGTGCATGAAGCGGTTTTCGAAGATGGTTTCGATCACGGCACCGGTGCCTTCGGCAATGGCGTTCAAGGAGATGAACTGCGCCTGCATGTCGGTCGGGAACGCCGGGTATGGAGCGGTACGCACGTTGACGGCCTTGGGGCGCTTGCCGTGCATGTTCAGCTCGATCCAGTCTTCACCCGTGGTGATTTCGGCACCTGCCTCGCGCAGTTTTTCCAGGACCGCTTCCAGGATGGTCGGATCGGTGTCCTTGACCTTGACGCGGCCACCGGTCACGGCAGCGGCAACCAGGTAGGTACCGGTCTCGATGCGGTCCGGCATCACTTTGTAGGTGGCCGAGTGCAGGCGCTTCACACCTTCGATGGTGATGGTGTCGGTACCGGCGCCGCTGATGTTGGCGCCCATGGCGATCAGGAAGTTGGCCAGGTCGACCACTTCCGGCTCGCGGGCGGCGTTCTGCAGCACGCTGCGGCCATTGGCCAGGGCAGCGGCCATCATGATGTTCTCGGTACCAGTCACGCTGACGGTATCAAAGAAGAAGTTCGCGCCACGCAGGCCGCCTTCCGGCGCCTTGGCCTTGATGTAGCCGCCCTCGACGTCGATGACCGCACCCATGGCTTCAAGGCCACGAATGTGCAAGTCCACCGGACGCGAACCGATGGCACACCCACCCGGCAGGGCTACTTCAGCCTCGCCAAAACGGGCAACCATCGGGCCCAGCACCAGAATCGACGCACGCATGGTCTTCACCAACTCGTACGGCGCGACCAGGGTCTTGATGGTGCGTGGGTCGATTTCGACGGCCAGTTTCTCGTCAATCACCGGCTCGATGCCCATGCGACCGAACAGCTCGATCATGGTGGTGATGTCGTGCAGGTGCGGCAGGTTGGCTACCGTGACCGGGCCATCGCACAGCAGGGTCGCTGCCAGGATAGGCAAGGCGGAGTTTTTTGCACCGGAAATGCGGATCTCGCCGTCAAGGCGGGCACCGCCGGTAATAATCAATTTATCCATAAGAATCTCGACGCCTTGGGGGCTCAGGTACGCTCGGCCCAGGCCGCGCGACTGAAAAATTTCATAGTGACCGCATGGATGCTGCCATCGGTGATCCATGGGTTCAAATGGGCATAGACCTGCTGCTGACGCTTGACCGGGCTCAATGCCGCCAGTTCATCGCTAATCACGTTCAGCTGGAAGTTGCAGCCTTCGCCTTCAACTTCAACGTTCGTTTCCGGCAGCTTTCCTTCAAGGAAGCTCTTAACTTCTAGGGCCTGCATGCTCAACCTCTATCGGCGCCCAGTGCGCACGGGTCGCACATCATACAAAAAAGCCCCGCGCCTGCGAACCCCGCATAGCAGGACTCTGACGGGGGGCTTGATCATAAATGCGTACTAAGGATGGACCAACAACTCAGTCAGGCCGGAAACCTCGGCAATTTCACGCATGTCTTCAGGCAGCGCACGGATGCTCACCGTTTTTTTGGCCGCCTCGGCATCACGCATGAAACACAGCAACAAGGACAGACCGACACTGTTGGATTTGGTCACGCCTGAGCAATCCAGCACCAATGCGGGCGCCGCGCTGGACTTGATCAGTGCCTGGCCCTGCTTGCGCAGGTCAGGCCCGGTGCGGTAATCGAGCACACCACTGATGAACAGCTCGCCGGCGTCACCCAAACGAACGGCCGATGCGGTCATTGCGCAGGCTTCCCGGCAGCTTTGTCGGTTTCTTCCTTGGCCTTGGCCACTTCACCGGCCCAACCATTGATGGTTTTGTCCAAGTCGTTGCCATTGCGCTGCATGGCGTCGGCGAACTGGTCACGGAACAGCTTGCCGATATTGATGCCATTGATGATCACGTTACGCAGCTTCCACTCGCCGTTGACCTTCTCCAGGGTGTACTGCACCGGGTAGACCGCGCCATTGTTGCCCTTGACGGTCATGCCCACGCTGGTGCGGTCGCCCGATTCGTCCTTGGCCGGATCAACGGTAATGCCCTGATTGTTGTACTCGAGCAAAGCGTTGCCATAGAACTGGAACAGACCACGCTTGAAGTTTTCCTGGAAGCGCTGCATCTGCTCAGGCGTCGCCTTGCGCGAATACTTGACTGTCATGATGCTGCGCGAAATGCCTTCGGCATCCACCACAGGACCCACGATGGTGTTGAGCGCATCGTAGAACTTGCTTGGGTCTTGCTTGTATTGCTCTTTGTTGGCAGTCAGGTCAGACAACATCTTGTTGGTCGTGTCCTGCACCAGATCGTGCGCAGAATCCGCCGCGCTGGCCATCAGCGGCAGCGCTGCAAGCAATACCAGCAGGCCACGTCGCAGGGTAGAGATCATGAACAGATTCCTCATTTGGCGTCTTTATTGACCGTATTGAGCAAAAATTTTCCGATCAGGTCTTCAAGCACCAGCGACGACTGCGTGTCGTGAATGGTCGAGCCATCCTTCAGCAGGGCCGTTTCCCCGCCCACACTGACACCGATGTACTTCTCGCCCAGCAACCCAGCAGTGAGGATAGATGCAGTGGAATCGGTCGGCAGATTATTCACCTTCTTGTCCACTTGCATCGTCACTCGACCCGTGAAGCTGTCGCGATCCAGATCGATTGCCGTGACCTTGCCGATAGTGACACCGGCCATGGTCACTTTAGCTCTGACAGTCAAACCGGCGATATTGTCGAAGTATGCGTAAAGTTTATAAGTATCGGCGGTGGGGCTGGCCGAAAGACCACTGACCCGCAGGGCCAGCAACAATAAAGCCAGGATGCCAGCCAGCAAGAAAAGGCCGACACCGATTTCCACAGTGCGGTTTTGCATCAGAAATCTCCAAACATCAAGGCGGTCAAAATGAAGTCAAGGCCCAGTATCGCCAGCGAGGCATACACGACGGTCTTGGTGGTGGCGCGACTGATCCCTTCTGAAGTGGGCTCACAGTCGTAGCCTTGGAATACGGCGATCCAGGTCACTACAAAGGCAAAGACCATGCTCTTGATGATCCCGTTGAGTACGTCGCCCGTGAAGGTCACGCTGTTCTGCATGTTTGCCCAATAGGAACCGTCGTAGACACCCAGCCAGTCCACGGCCACCCACGAACCGCCCCAGATGCCCACCACGCTGAAGATCATCGCCAGCAGCGGCAGGGAAATGAAGCCGGCCCACAAGCGCGGGGCAATAATGTATTTGAGCGGGTCCACACCGATCATTTCGAGGCTGGACAATTGCTCGGTGGACTTCATGTTGCCGATTTCGGCGGTCAGCGCAGAACCTGCACGCCCGGCGAACAACAGTGCAGTGACCACCGGCCCAAGCTCGCGCAGCAGCGTCAGGGAAACCAGTTGCCCGACCGCCTGCTCCGAACCGTAGCCGGAGAGGATATTGAACCCCTGCAGCGCCAGCACCATGCCGATGAAAATCCCGGAGACCACAATGATCACCAGGGACATCACTCCCACCGAGTGCAGTTGCTTGATCAGCAAGCCGAAACCGCCCCCTATGGCGCCACGGCCGAGCAAGGCATGAAACAGGAAAATGGTGGAGCGGCCCAGCGATTCGACGACGTCGATGCCGGAGCGACCGAAAAGGCGAACCTTCTCGACAAGAGATGTCTTGCGCATCAGCGCTTCCCCAGAAGGTCTGAGCGGTAATCCGCTGCCGGAAAATGAAAGGGCACTGGGCCGTCGGGGTCGCCGGTCATGAATTGGCGAATACGCGGGTTGTCGGCGTTCATCAGTTCTTCAGGCGTACCCTGCCCCAACACCTGACCATCACCCACGACATAAAGGTAGTCCGCAATGCTGGCCGTTTCAGCCAGGTCATGGGAGACCACAATACTGGTAATCCCCAGCGCGTCATTGAGCAGGCGGATCAGGCGCACCAATACGCCCATGGCGATAGGATCCTGACCGACGAAGGGTTCGTCATACATGAGGATCTGAGGATCGAGGGCGATAGCTCGTGCCAGCGCAACGCGGCGCTTCATGCCGCCGGAGAGTTCATCGGGCATCAGGTCGATAGCACCGCGAAGACCTACGGCCTGCAGTTTCAGCAACACAATGTCACGAATCATTTCATCGGACAGCTGGGTATGCACCCGCAGAGGGAAGGCCACGTTCTCGAACACGTCGAGGTCGGTGAACAGCGCACCACTCTGGAACAGCACGCCCATATGCTTGCGCGCGTCGAACAGATCGCTGCGCGACAGTGTCGGCAGGTTCTGGCCATTGACCCACACTTCGCCGGCGCTGGGCCGCAATTGCATGCCCATCAGGCGCAACAAGGTGGTCTTGCCGCAACCGGAAGGCCCCATGATGCCCGTGACCTTGCCGCGGGGAATGCGAATATCGACGTTATTGAAGATGCTGCGCGTCCCGCGCTTGAAGGTCAGTCCCTTCAGCTCGACCGCGTAGGCGTTATCGGCACTCATCTAAACTCCTTGGGATGCAGCCTCTCACTCAGACACCACGTTTGCGACAAACGTTTGCAACGGATGCGCAATAGATAGCCACGTGGACTGGGCGGACCGACTGGCCGCGAACTATATCACCGCTGATACGAGGCGCCCAAGGCCGGAACAGCGCTTGTTCATGTTCAAGACAGGTAAAAACATTGCTGACTGTGTTACCGGAAGAAAGAATCTCGGACATCTTGCGAATAAAGCCTGACGAACTTGCGTGAGGGAATTGATCATTACCGCTATAATCGCCGACTTTTCGTCAGGCTATACGATTCCAGACATGAGCCAATCCAGCGACCTTATCCAATCCGCGCAACGCACCATCCGTCTCGAGCTTGAAGCCGTAGAGGGCCTGCTGGCCCATATCGACGCGGATTTCGTACGCGCCTGCGAGATGATTCTGGCCAGCAAAGGCCGTGTTGTCGTCGTCGGCATGGGCAAGTCCGGCCACGTCGGCAACAAGATCGCAGCCACACTGGCAAGCACCGGGACCACCGCTTTTTTTGTGCATCCGGCCGAAGCGAGCCACGGCGACATGGGCATGATCGCCAAGGAAGACATCATCCTGGCGCTGTCCAACTCCGGCACCACCAACGAAATCGTGACCCTGCTGCCACTGATCAAGCGCCTGGGCATCAAGATGATCAGCCTCACCGGCAACCCGGAATCGACGCTGGCCAAGGCCGCCGAAGTGAACCTGAACGTTCACGTCGCCCACGAGGCCTGCCCGCTGAACCTGGCACCGACCTCCTCCACCACAGCCGCTCTGGTCATGGGGGATGCCCTGGCCGTGGCCTTGCTGGAAGCGCGCGGTTTTACCGCCGAGGACTTCGCGTTTTCCCACCCGGGCGGTGCTCTGGGCCGTCGTCTGCTGCTGAAAGTGGAAAATGTCATGCATGCAGGCGATGAATTGCCTCACGTCCAGCGCGGCACACTGCTGAAGGACGCGCTAATGGAAATGACCCGCAAGGGCCTGGGCATGACCGTGATTCTGGAGTCCGACGGGCGCCTGGCCGGGGTTTTCACCGACGGCGACTTGCGCCGCACCCTGGACCGAACTATCGATATACACACCGCGACCATCGACGCAGTGATGACTCCGCACGGCAAGACCGCACGCCCCGAAATGCTCGCAGCCGAAGCGCTGAAGATCATGGAAGACCACAAGATCGGCGCACTGGTGGTTGTCGATGCCGACGACCGCCCGATCGGCGCCCTGAACATGCACGACTTGCTGCGTGCGGGAGTGATGTAAATGAGTGGCGACCTGCTGCAACGCGGTAAAAACATCAAGCTGGCGATTTTTGACGTGGACGGCGTGCTGACCGATGGCCGCTTGTACTTCCTTGAAGACGGCAGCGAGTTCAAGACTTTCAACACCCTCGACGGCCAGGGCATCAAGATGCTGATGGCCGCCGGCGTGCAAACAGCCATAATCAGTGGTCGCAAAACACCCGTTGTGGAACGCCGTGCACAAAACCTGGGGATTCCTCACCTGTATCAGGGCCGCGAGGATAAACTGGTGGTGCTGGACGAGCTTCTTGGCCAACTCAACCTAAGCTATGAGCAAGTCGCCTATCTGGGTGATGACTTGCCTGACCTGCCGGTGATTCGCCGGGTCGGCCTGGGCATGGCGGTCGCAAATGCGGCGGCGTTCGTTCGCGAACACGCCCACGGCATCACCACGGCCCGTGGCGGCGAAGGCGCAGCCCGCGAGTTCTGCGAGTTGATTCTGCGAGCCCAGGGCAGCCTTGAAGCGGCACACGCCGCCTACCTATAGAGCGTTTTATGCTGAGCAAAAAGATTCGCAACTTCCTGCTATTCGGGGCTATCGCCGCGCTGTTCCTCGCGGTGGGCTACTGGAATATCAGCCCGGAGCGCTTTCTCGACCAGCCTGCGGCGCAGGTGGACGAAGGTGCTATCGACTATTACGCCATCAATGCCAGGAGCGTGCAGTTCCTGCCCGACGGCAAGGTGCAGTACGAGATGACGTCGGACAAGGTCGAGCACCTCAAGGCCACCGAAGTGACCTTGCTGACCAACCCGGACATGAATATCTACCGCGGTACCGAATTTCCGTGGCACGTCACCAGCAAGCGTGGCGAGGTCAACCCGGATGGCACCCAGGTCGAACTGATCGATTCGGTGCGCGTTGCGCGCACCGATGCGAAAAACCGTGACACCGTGATTACCAGCAGTCGCATGACCGTATTCCCGCAGAAGCAATATGCGCAGACCGAGCAAGACGTTAGAATCGACGGCGCTGGCGGCGTATCGACTGGCAAGGGAATGAAAGCGTATTTGAAAGAAAGCAGGATACACCTGCTATCGAACGTAAGAGGACAGTATGAGGCTCGTTAAAACTCTCCCTATTTTGCTCGGTCTGGGCGCAGCACTGGGAAGCGTGAGCGCCTGGGCTCTGCCGAACGATAGCCAGCAACCGATCCGCATCCAGGCTGACGAAGCACAGCTGGATGACAAGCAAGGCGTCGCGACCTACACCGGCGGCGTGATCATCACCCAGGGCTCGATGAAGATCACCGGCAACACGGTGACCCTCACCCGCACCGCTGCAGGCGATATCGACGTAGTCACCTCCGTGGGCAACCTGGCCTACTTCGAGCAGAAGCAGGCACCTGCCGATACCGGCCCGATGAAAGGCTACGGCAAGACCATCCAGTATCACGCCCAGCAAAATCGTATCGTCCTGATCGACCAGGCAAAAGTGCTCAGCCCCGATGGCAACTCCACCGAGGGCGAAAAGATCACTTATGACACCGTGAAACAGGTCGCCAATGCCGGTCGCGCCAATGGCAACAAGGTCACCGCACCACGTCCACGTATCGATATGGTTATCCAGCCGAAGAAGAAGGCCGAGTAATGGCAACCCTGAAAGCCCAGCATCTGGCCAAGGCCTATAAAAGCCGTCAGGTCGTTCGCGACGTCAGCCTGTCCATCGACAGCGGCCAGATCGTCGGCTTGCTCGGCCCCAACGGTGCCGGCAAGACCACCTGCTTCTACATGATCGTGGGCCTGGTCCAGGCCGATCAGGGCCGTGTACTGATCGACGACCTGGACGTCAGCCACCAGCCCATGCACGGTCGCGCCCGAGCCGGCATTGGCTATCTTCCGCAAGAAGCGTCGATCTTCCGCAAGCTGTCGGTTTCCGACAACATCATGGCCATCCTTGAAACCCGCAAGGAACTGGACCGGGACGGCCGTCGCAAGGAGCTGGAAAACCTCTTGCAGGAATTCCACATCAACCACATCCGCGACAACCTCGGCATGAGCCTGTCCGGTGGCGAGCGCCGTCGCGTGGAAATCGCCCGCGCCCTGGCCACGGCGCCGAAGTTTATCCTGCTGGACGAACCGTTTGCGGGCGTCGACCCGATCTCGGTCGGCGATATCAAACAGATCATCCATCACCTCAAGGCCAAGGGTATCGGTGTACTGATCACCGACCACAACGTCCGTGAAACACTCGACATCTGCGAAACCGCCTATATCGTCAATGATGGGCAACTGATCGCCGAAGGTGACTCCGACACCATCCTGGCCAACGAACTGGTCAAGGAAGTGTACCTGGGTCACGAGTTCCGCCTGTAAACACACATGGTGTCAGGCCATTTGTCATCCTGCGCGGAAATCAATAAGAAGCTTCGGATTTTTATTGTTACCGCGCTCTAGGCAAATCCCCCGATATCAGGCATATAATTTGCTTATGTTTGGCGCTCACGCGCCCTGTCGTGGATGGCGCGTTGCGCCGGCGAATAAGGTGTTAAGCCCCTGCCATGAAACCATCGCTAGTCCTGAGAATGGGCCAGCAGCTGACGATGACACCGCAGCTGCAACAGGCCATCCGCCTGCTCCAATTGTCGACACTGGACCTGCAACAGGAAATCCAGGAAGCCCTGGAGTCCAATCCGATGCTCGAACGCCAGGAAGAAGGCGACGACTTCGACAATGCAGATCCGCTGGCCGACAACATCGAGCAAAAACCCAATTCCGACGTTCAGGAACCCTCCTATCAGGAAACCGCCCCGACGGTAGACAACCTGGAGGACGGCGAATGGAACGAACGCATCCCCAACGAACTTCCCGTGGACACCGCCTGGGAAGACGTTTACCAGACCAGCGCCAGCAGCTTGCCGAGCAATGACGATGACGAGTGGGACTTCACTACCCGCACGTCCGCCGGCGAGAGCCTGCAAAGCCACCTGCTGTGGCAACTCAACCTGGCCCCGATGTCGGACACCGATCGCCTGATCGCCGTGACACTCATCGATTGCATCAACAACCAGGGCTACCTGGACGAGACCCTGGAGGAGATCCTCGAGGCGTTCGACCCGGAGCTGGATATCGAGCTGGACGAAATCGAAGCTGTCCTGCACCGAATCCAGCAATTCGAACCTGCCGGCATTGGCGCTCGCACCCTGAGTGAATGCCTGCTGCTGCAACTGCGCCAATTGCCTGCCAAGACCCCCTGGCTTGCCGAAGCCCAGCGCCTGGTCACCGACTACATCGATTTGCTCGGCAGCCGCGATTACAGCCAACTGATGCGCCGCATGAAGCTCAAGGAAGACGACCTGCGCCAGGTCATCGAGCTGGTGCAGAGCCTCAACCCGCGCCCGGGCTCACAAATCGAGTCAAGCGAAGCCGAGTACGTCGTCCCCGACGTGATCGTGCGCAAGGACAATGAACGCTGGCTGGTGGAGCTGAACCAGGAGTCGGTACCTCGCCTACGGGTCAACCCGCAATACGCCGGCTTCGTGCGCAGGGCTGACACCAGCGCCGACAACACCTTCATGCGTAACCAGTTGCAGGAGGCCCGCTGGTTCATCAAGAGCCTGCAGAGTCGCAACGAAACCCTGATGAAGGTGGCTACCCAGATCGTCGAGCACCAGCGTGGTTTCCTGGAATACGGCGACGAAGCCATGAAACCTCTGGTTCTGCATGACATCGCCGAAGCGGTAGGCATGCACGAGTCGACGATTTCCCGGGTAACCACACAAAAATTCATGCATACCCCGCGGGGTATTTATGAACTGAAATACTTTTTCTCCAGCCACGTCAGCACCTCCGAAGGCGGCGAATGCTCGTCCACGGCGATTCGCGCAATCATCAAAAAACTGGTTGCGGCGGAAAATCAGAAAAAGCCATTGAGTGACAGTAAGATCGCTGGTTTACTGGAGGCACAAGGCATTCAGGTCGCCCGTCGAACCGTCGCCAAGTACCGCGAATCCCTTGGGATCGCGCCTTCCAGCGAGCGTAAGCGTTTGATGTGACGGGCGGGCCACAGCGTTCGGGGTGTGTTCTAAAGTCGCTCAGGCGGTTTCAGGATACAGCCCAGTGGCAGGCACCCCGGCCTGCTGCGTTATGCACTGGCAACGAAGGAGAAGCTGTATGCAAGTCAACATCAGTGGACACCATGTAGAAGTCACCCCTCCACTGCGCGACTATGTCGAGCAGAAGCTGAAACGGCTTGAGGGTCATTTTGACAAGATCACCAATGTGCAGGTGATCATGAAGGTCGACAAGCTTCAGCAGAAAATCGAAGCGACTCTACAGATTCCTGGTGGCGAGGTCGTCGCCAACGCCGAGCATGAAGACATGTATGCATCGATCGATGCGTTGACTGATAAGCTCGATCGCCAACTCAAAAAGCATAAGGAAAAGCAGCAGAGCCTTCTTCAGGGCACTGGCCGCTAACACTCCCCACCCATGATTCGACTTGAAACCATCCTGACCCCCGGCCGTTCCCTGGTGAACGTGCCGGGCGGCAGTAAAAAGAAAGCCCTCGAACAAATTGCCAACCTGATCGCGCGCGAAGTGCCGGATCTGGAGATGCAGGACGTGTTCGACGCGCTGATTGCCCGTGAAAAACTCGGTTCCACGGGTTTTGGTAACGGCATCGCCATTCCTCACTGCCGCCTCAAAGGCTGTGAGACCCCGGTCAGCGCCCTGCTGCACCTGGAAGCCCCTATCGATTTCGACGCCATCGACGGCGCCCCGGTCGACCTGCTGTTCGTTCTGCTGGTCCCGCAAGCCGCCACCGATGCGCACCTTGAACTGCTTCGGCAGATCGCCAGCATGCTCGACCGCAAGGAAGTACGCGACAAACTGCGCAGCGCCAGCAGCAATGAAGCGCTTTATCAGGTTGTTCTGGATGAACAAAACGGGCAGTAATCATGCGTTTGATCATCGTCAGCGGCCGCTCCGGCTCGGGTAAAAGTACCGCCCTCAACGTTCTTGAGGACAACGGTTTCTATTGCATCGACAATTTGCCGGCCGGCCTGCTGCCGGAGTTGGCAGAGCGTGCATTGATTCACACCGAATTGTCGCAGCCCCTGGTGGCCGTCTCGATCGATGCGCGCAACCTGCCCAGCCATTTGGATCGATTCCCGCAATTACTCGAAGAAGTACGTGCCAAGCACATTCAGTGTGACGTGCTCTATCTGGACGCCGACGAAGAAACGCTCCTGAAGCGTTTTTCCGAAACCCGGCGGCGCCATCCCCTTAGCAGCCCGCACCGCTCTCTGGCCGAAGCCATCGAGGACGAGAGCAAGCTGCTCGGCCCGATCATCGATCTCGCCGACCTCAAGATAAATACCACCGATCTCAACCTGTATCAGCTACGCGACGCCATCAAGCTGCGCCTGTTGAACCAGCCAGAGCCGGGTACGGCGTTTCTCGTCGAGTCGTTTGGCTTCAAGCGCGGTATGCCGGTGGATGCCGACCTGGTATTCGATGTGCGCTGCCTGCCAAACCCCTACTGGAAGCCGGAATTGCGTGATCAGTCGGGGTTGGACCAGCCCGTGGCCGAGTATTTGGCCGCACAACCGGATGTCGAGGAGATGTTCCAGGATATCTCCAGCTACCTGCTCAAATGGCTGCCGCGTTTTGCCGCGAGCAACCGCGCCTATGTCACCATTGCCATTGGCTGTACCGGCGGCCACCATCGCTCCGTCTATCTGACCGAACGTCTTGGCCAGGTGCTGCAACAAACCCTCAAGAACGTCCAGGTTCGCCACCGCGACCTTAGCTGAAAGGAACACCCCCGCGATGCCCGCTCTGGAAATTGAAATCATCAACAAATTGGGTTTGCACGCCCGCGCCTCGGCGAAGTTCGTCGGTGTTGCGGGGCGGTTTCCCTGCCAGGTCCGCGCTGGACGTACACCCGAGTCCATGGTTGATGGGAAAAGCATCATGGCGATGATGATGCTGGCCGCCGGCAAGGGCACCAAAATTCACCTGAAAACAGAGGGCGAACAAGAGCAGGAGGCGATGGACGCGCTGGTGGAGCTGATCAATAACCGCTTCGACGAAGGCGAATAAAGGCGTCCGGCTTGCCGGCCATGGCCCCCTCAAGCCAGACATGGGCTCACAATCGATCACCGGCAAGCCAGCTCCTACATGGGAGCGGGCTTCAGCTCAACGCTGTATCCATCACCATCATCAAACAAAACCCGACGCACAGGCCAAGACTGGCGAGCTTCTCGTGGCCATTACGCCGGGATTCGGGAATCACCTCGTGAGTCACCACCAACAGCATTGCCCCTGCCGCCAGCGCCAGGCCTAGCGGTAACAGCACCTCGGCCAAACTCACCAGCCAGGCGCAAAGTACTGCAAACAGGGGCTCCACCAGACCTGATGCCGCGCCAATCACAAAAGCCTTGAAGCGTGACATTCCCGCTCCTGCCAACACTAGAGCAATCACCAGCCCCTCGGGCACATCCTGCAAGGCAATCCCCATGGCCAGGCTGTCCGCATCGGGCATGCCGCCCCCCGCCGAAACGCCAACCGCCATGCCTTCCGGGATGTTATGAGCAACGATGGCAAACACGAACAGCCAGATGCGCGGAGGGATTACCGGTTTTTCCGGGGTGCCCACCAGCATTTCCGGGCTCGCACCGGACACTTTGCGGTCGACCAGGTACAACCCGAACGCCCCCAGCAGAATGCCGACGCTGATCAAACCGCTGGCCCCCCAAGGCGAAAGCCCCAGGCTTTCTGCCGCGGCAATACCGGGAACAATCAGCGAAAATGCGGTTGCCGCCAGCATCACTCCAGCACCGAACCCAAGCAAGGTATCGCTCAAGGCAACCGGCATGCGGCGGATTGCCAACACAGGCACCGCGCCCAGCGCCGTACCCAGCGCGCAGATCGCTCCGCCTTGCAAGGCGCGCAGGATGCGCGGTTCCAGATTCAGCCACGCCAGCCCTTGGGCCACCAACAATGCAGTCCCTGCCAATAGCAGCAGCGAACCAAACGCGTAACGAAACCTTCGTCCGCTGCTGATCGCCAGTGTTTCAGTGCCCATAATTGGCCTTAGATCTTGTTATAGAGGGTGAATGTCAGGCCACGGCAGCCTGATAACGTGCCGAGACTTCCGGCCAGTTGATGACGCTGTAAAAGGCATTGATGTATTCCGGACGGCGGTTCTGATACAGCAGGTAGTAGGCATGCTCCCACACGTCCAGACCGAGGATCGGCGTGTTGCCGTTCATCAGCGGGCTGTCCTGGTTCCCACTGCTCTCCACTACCAGGGTCTTTTGCGGTGTGACGCTGAGCCAGGCCCAGCCGCTGCCGAAACGGGTCAGTGCGGCCTTGGTGAAGGCCTCTTTGAAACTGTCGAAACCACCCAGCTGTTCATCGATAGCCTTGCCCAGCGGTCCCTCGGGTTTTCCGCCGCCCTTGGGTGACATTACCGCCCAGAACAACGAATGGTTGGCGTGGCCACCGCCCTGATTGATCACCGCGGCACGCAGTTTTTCCGGCAATTGCTGCACGCTGGACACCAGCTTCTCCACTGGCCAGCCCGCGAATTCAGTGCCCTCGACGGCGGCATTGAGGTTGTTGATGTAGGTCTGATGGTGTTTGGTGTAGTGGATTTCCATGGTCTGCGCATCGATATGCGGTTCCAGGGCATCGTAGGCGTAAGGCAAGGCAGGCAAGGTATAAGTCATATCAATGTGCTCCGTAGTAAGGGCTGTTGCGAGTCGACGCCGGCGATGGCGCCGCAGTACCGCCCAGCAAGCGATGGGTACGGGGGTATTCGCCGTGATCGCTGATGAAATTCAACAGTTCGACGTAGGTCTTGCTGCTCTGGCGTAGGGCAGCCTCTCGCAATTGCGGGGTCAGGCGCGGGTCCTGCATGGCCTGCAACAAGCGTTGATGAATGGCACAGAGGTATTCCGCGCTTTCTTCAGGCTGGTTCAGGCGCAGGTGCAGGTCCGCCAGGTTGTGATGGGAAATCACGCAAGCCGCCACGGCCTCGTCGGCATCCGCCCAGCGTTCGAACAACACTTGGGCCAGGGCCAAGGCTTGCAGATAGGCCTCGCGGGCGTCGACCAACTCGCCCGCCATGAAGCAGCGATTGGCCCGTTCGATCGTACGTTTCCAGTGCTCCATGGTGAGCCTCCAAAGCAGAGTCGGTGATTACACGCCGCCGGCCGTGAGCTTTTCCGGATCCAGCAGGACTTCCAGTTGGCTGCGCGGCAAGTCGGTGTGTTCGAGGGCGACATCGATCACCGGACGGCCTTGCTGATAGGCCTTCTTGGCAATTTCGGCAGCCTTCTGATAACCGATGATCGGGTTGAGTGCGGTCACCAGGATCGGGTTGCGCGACAGCGCTTCCTTGAGCTTGGCTTCGTTGACCTTGAAGCTGCTGATCGCCTTGTCGGCCAGCAGGCGACTGGAGTTGGCCAGCAATTCGAGGCTGCCAAGCAGGTTCTGGGCAATGATCGGCAACATCACGTTCAACTCGAAGTTGCCCGATTGACCGGCGACGGTGATCACCGTGTCATTGCCTATGACTTGAGCCGCAACCATGGCCGTCGCTTCCGGGATCACCGGGTTGACCTTGCCCGGCATGATCGAAGAACCAGGCTGCAAACCTTCCAGCTCGATTTCGCCCAGGCCGGCCAAGGGGCCGGAATTCATCCAGCGCAAATCGTTGGCGATTTTCATCAGCGACACGGCAACCGCCTTGAGCTGACCGGAGACGGCAACCGCGGTGTCCTGAGATCCGATCAGTGCGAAAAGATTTTTGCCGGGCGTGAACTGCACGCCGGTCAAGCTGCTCAACTGCTGGCTGAAGCGTGCGGCAAATTCGGGGTGCGCATTGATCCCGGTGCCGACCGCCGTGCCGCCTTGCGCCAGCGCCTGCAAGCTCGGCAACAAATCCTGCAGGTGACCGATATTGGCCTTGAGCTGCTGTGCCCAGCCGTTGAGCACTTGGCTCATACGTACGGGCATAGCGTCCATCAGGTGGGTCCGGCCGGTCTTGACGAACGAGTGAACCTCTTCGGCTTTGCGCTCGATGACCTGTACCAGGTGCAACAGAGCCGGCAGGGTTTGCTCATGCAATACCAGTGCAGCACTGACGTGGATGGTGGTGGGAATGATGTCATTGCTGCTTTGGCCACAGTTCACGTGATCATTGGGGTTCACCGCCTCACCGAGCAAACGGCTGGCCAGAGTGGCGATCACCTCGTTGGCGTTCATGTTGGAACTGGTGCCGGAGCCGGTCTGGAAGATGTCCACCGGGAAGTGCTGCATGAAATCGCCTTCCAGCAGGCCTTGGGCGGCATCCACAATGGCCTTGCCCTGCCCTTCGCTGATCTGTTTGAGATCGACGTTGACCTTGGCGGCGGCGGCCTTGGCCAGGATCAGCGCACGAATGAACTGCGCCGGCATGCGTTGATGACTGATCGGGAAATTGTTCACCGCGCGCTGGGTTTGCGCACCGTACAAGGCCTCGGCCGGCACTTGCAGTTCGCCCATGCTGTCGCGTTCGATACGGGTGTTACTCATCGGAGGATCCTTGCACAAGGTCAGACACAGAAAGGGAAGGCAACAATTCGCAGGTCGCCAATTGCCACGCAAAGGACTGCCAGCGCTTGAGGCGGCAAGCGCAGTGGGAGAGTTTTTCCAGGTCACGCAGGGGGCGCCAGGCTTGATCCAGGCACAGGGAGCGCCAATGCCAAGGCAGGGCGATGTCGCTGGCGGTATCGAGCAACAGGCGAAATGAGGTCTCAGCGATGGTCCACGGATGAGTGGCCGTGCAGCACGCCAGGTAGCGACCTTCATTGAGGTAGTGTTCGATCAGGCGAGGTTCGTTGGGATCGAGCCCGCAGCGAATCTGACGACTCATCCAGCGCCAGCTTTCCAGATAAGGATCTTCATGCAGAACAGAACTCATGACCCACTCTCGCCAGTAATGATATTCATTATTAAATGATATTAAGAATCAAAACAAGGGTGCCAGATTGATCGCTCTGTTGCGCGAGCACAAAAAAAGGCGCGCCATCCACAAGATGGCGCGCCTTTTTTAGATAGACCTGAAAGCGTTAGCTGCCCGCGACGGTCATCCGCTCGATCAGCACCGAGCCCGTGCGAATATTGCTGCGCAGTTCCAGATCATTACCCACGGCAACGATCTGCTTGAACATGTCGCGCATATTGCCGGCGATGGTCACTTCCTGGACGGCAAATTGAATCTCGCCGTTTTCTACCCAGAAACCGGCCGCGCCCCGTGAGTAATCACCGGTCACCATATTCAGGCCATGCCCCATCAATTCAGTCACCAACAGACCACGCCCCATTCGGCGCAACAACGCAGCCTGATCTTCGTCGCCATGGGTGACGAACAAGTTGTGCACGCCACCCGAGTTGGCAGTGCTCGGCAGGCCGAGCTTGCGACCGGCATACGTGCCAAGCACATAAGAGACCAGCTCGCCCTTCTCGACAAACGGCTTGGCATAGGTCGCCAGCCCATCGCCGTCGAACGCTGCGCTGCCCATTGCGCGCATCAGGTGCGGACGCTCATCGATGGTCAGCCACTCGGGAAACAGCTTCTGCCCGATTGCGCCCTCCAGGAACGAAGACTTGCGGTACAGGTTGCCGCCGGAAATCGCGCCCAGGAAACTGCCGAACAAACCACCCGCCAACTCCGCCGAAAACAGCACCGGCACCTCGCAAGTCGGTACCGGGCGCGCGCCCAGCCGGCTGGCGGCACGTTGTGCGGCACGTTGGCCAATGCTCACCGGGTCCGCCAGCAATTCGCCCTGGCGGTTCACGTCGTACCAATAGTCGCGCTGCATCTGGCCATCCGCTTCGGCGATCATCACGCAGCTCAAACTGTGACGGGTGGACGCATACCCGCCAATAAACCCATGGCTGTTGCCGTAAACACGACAGCCTTGATGTGTGCTCAACGTGGTGCCATCGGCATTCTTGATGCGGGCATCCGCATCGAACGCCGCCGCTTCGCAGATCAACGCGCGCTCGATGGCCTGCTCTGGCGTGATGTCCCAGGCGTGGAACAGATCGAAATCCTTCACATCCCTGGCCATCAGCGCTTTGTCGGCCAGCCCCGAGCTTTCATCCTCGGAGGTGTGCTTGGCGATGGCCAACGCGGCAGCCACAGTCTCGCGAATGGCTTCCGGCCCGCTGGCCGAAGTGCTGGCCGAACCCTTGCGCTGCCCCGCGTACAAGGTGATGCCAAACCCCTGATCACGGTTGAACTCGACGGTTTCCACCTCGCGCTGACGCACCGACGTCGACAGCCCCTGCTCCAGCGATACCGCCACCTCACAGGCACTGGCCCCCTGGCGCTTGGCCTCGGCAAGGATCTGCTCGACTTGTTCCTGCAGGGCCGGTAACGCTTGCGGACCGACGCTTTGGGCTGCACTCATGGTTTTCTCCACTCAAATTCTGCTTTCGGTTAAGGCCATCGAGCGACCGGGCCGGACAAGCGGCCCCCGACTGGTTATCATGGCGGCGTTTCTTTGCGGACTGCCACCATGGTTGATTCTTACGACGACTCCCTCGATGGGGAGAAAAGCAAATCCCAGGTCAAACGTGAGCTGCATGCTCTGGTTGACCTCGGCGAGCGCCTCACGACGCTCAAGCCTGACTTGATTGCAAAACTGCCACTGACCGACGAAATGCGCCGGGCCCTGGCGGATGCGCCCAAGCACACCGCGAATATCGCGCGCAAACGGCACATCTCGTTCATCGGCAAGCTGATGCGCAACCAGGACACTGACGCCATCCTGACCCTGCTCGATCAACTCGATGCTTCCACTCGCCAGTACAACGAGCGCTTCCACAATCTGGAACGCTGGCGCGACCGCCTGATCTCGGGCGATGACGCCGTGCTGGAGAAATTCGTACTGGACTACCCGGACGCAGATCGCCAGCAACTGCGCTCCCTGATCCGTCAGGCCCAGCACGAACTGGCGCATAACAAGGCGCCAGCCACCAGCCGTAAAATCTTCAAGTACATCCGTGAGCTGGACGAGACTCAACGCGGCCTGCGTTGATCCTCTTCCCCGGGTGGCGACCCTCGCCACCCGGCACTCCCCGCCTTACGCGCCCGTGCCACCCACGGTGATCGCATCGATTTTCAAGGTTGGCTGACCGACGCCCACCGGCACCGACTGCCCATCCTTCCCGCAAGTGCCCACGCCACTGTCCAGCGACAGGTCATTACCCACCATCGACACCTTGCTCATGGCCTCCGGACCGTTGCCGATCAGCGTCGCACCCTTGACCGGCGCAGTGATCTCGCCGTCTTCGATCAGATACGCTTCGCTGGTGGAGAACACGAATTTGCCACTGGTGATATCCACCTGACCGCCGCCGAGGTTGGCACAGTAGATGCCGCGTTTCACCGAGGCGATGATTTCCGCCGGGTCGCTTTCGCCGCCCAGCATGTAAGTGTTGGTCATGCGCGGCATCGGCAGGTGCGCGTAGGACTCACGACGACCGTTACCGGTCCGTGCCACGCCCATCAGGCGGGCGTTAAGCTTGTCTTGCATATAGCCTTTGAGCACACCGTTTTCGATCAGGGTGGTGCACTCGGTCGGCGTGCCTTCGTCATCGACGCTCAACGAGCCACGGCGACCAGCCAAGGTGCCATCATCCACGATGGTGCACAGCTTGGACGCAACCATTTCGCCCATACGCCCGCTATAGGCCGAGCTGCCCTTACGGTTGAAATCACCTTCCAGGCCATGGCCGACGGCCTCATGCAGCAGCACCCCGGACCAACCCGAACCCAGCACCACCGGCAAGGTACCCGCCGGCGCCGGGATGGCTTCCAGGTTCACCAACGCCTGGCGCAGCGCTTCGCGGGCATAACCCATGGCGCGGTCTTCGCTGAGGAAATAACGGTAATCCGTGCGCCCGCCACCGCCATGACCGCCACGCTCGCGGCGACCGTTCTGCTCGACGATCACGCTGACATTGAAACGCACCAATGGCCGCACATCCGCCGCCAGGCCGCCATCGGTAGACGCCACCAGAATGCGCTCCCACACCCCGGCCATACTCACGCTGACTTGCTGGATACGCGGGTCCAGCGCACGCGTGGCCGCATCGACACGCTTGAGCAGCTCGACCTTCTCGGCACGACTGATCACTTCCAGCGGATTATCCGGCGCGTACAACTGAGCGACGTCCTGGGAACTGAACGCCTGTACCGTGCCATGCTGGCCAGCACGCGAAATCGAGCGTGCAGCGCGAGCCGCGGCGCCCAGGGCTTCAAGGGTGATCGCGTTGCTGTAGGCAAAGCCGGTTTTTTCACCGGATTGCGCACGCACGCCAACGCCCTGGTCGAGGTTGAAACTACCTTCCTTGACGATGCCGTCTTCCAGGGCCCAGGACTCGGAGATCTGCCCCTGGAAATACAGGTCGGCCGCGTCGATACCCGGCCCGGCCAGATCGCCCAGCACGGTTTGCAAACTTTCGATGGTCACGCCACCGGGCGCCAGGAGGTGTTCACTGACTGAGGACAACAACTCGCTCATAGGTTTGGCCTTAAATTCATCGTTCCGAAGCAGGTCGCTGTGCGCCCTGCGAGAAAAAGCGCCGATGGTTGACCACCGGCATGCGCGCCCGTATCGACGCCTGTTCACTGCTATCGCGTTCGGCCAGCAACACCGCTTCACCCTGATCCTGTTGCGTCAGCACGCGCCCCCACGGATCGACAATCGCCGCATGGCCAAAGGTTTCCCGTGGCCCCGGATGCACGCCGCCCTGAGCGGCTGCCAGCACATAGCACTGAGTCTCGATGGCCCGCGCGCGAATCAGCACGCCCCAGTGTGCAGCCCCGGTCACCGCCGTAAAGGCCGAGGGCGCGGTGATCAGCTCAGCCCCCGCCGCGCGCAACTCGCTGTACAGTTCGGGAAAGCGCAGGTCATAGCACACCGTAAGGCCAAGGCGACCCACCGGCGTATCCGCCACCACCACATGGCTTCCGAAAGCATAGTCATCGGACTCGCGATAACGCCCCCGGGCATCAGCCACGTCCACATCAAACAGGTGCAGCTTGTCGTAGCGCGCGACGATTTCGCCCTGCGCATCGATCAACAGCGAGCACGCATTGGACTTGGCGTTCGGCTGACCCTGCGGCGGAAACGGCAAGGTGCCGGCCACTATCCACAAGCTGAGGTCGCGAGCGGTCTGTTTCAACCATGGCAGGATCGGGCCCTCACCCTGCGCTTCGGCGCGCCCGATTTCGGCCACATCGCGTCGCCCCATGGCCGCGAAGTTTTCCGGCAACACCGCCAGCTTCGCCCCGCCCGCCGCCGCTTGCTCCAGCAGCCGGCGAGCCTGGACCAGGTTGGCCAGCACATCGCTCTGGCTGACCATCTGAATTACCGCAAACGACATGGGCCGACACTCCGTGCACAGGATGAATAGCCTCAGGCTACTCCAGAAACGCTCAGTTGGGCTTTTCGAAAGGCTTGTCGAAGGTGATTTTCGGATCCTTCCACGGCCCTTGCACCTTGTATTGCACACTGGCGAAGCGCGAAACGCGATCACCGATCAGCTTGTCGATCAGAAACAATGCGCCACCGATCGCCGGCGCCCCCACGATCAAGGCCGCGATCGGCAGGTTATTGGTCACCGGCAACGTCACCAGCAACTTGGCATCGACGCGGTCAGCGACCAGGTCCAGAGTACCGTTCAACTCCAGGTTACTCGAAGGCCCCGTCAGGGTAATCGGCTCACGCGTCACGAACACGCCATTGCTGGCGGCCAGCAACCCTTTGACCCGGTCATAACTCAAGCCCTTACCGAGCAAGTCCGAAAAGTCCAGGCGCAAACGACGCCCGATCGAGTTGAAGTTCAGCAGACCAAATACCCTCAACGCCTGGGCGCCGCCCTCCACCTCAACGAACTGACCGTTACGGAAGGCCGCGTCCAGGCTGCCGGAAAAGCGTTTGGGCCCGACATAGGCCGGAGAACCAGGCCAGCGGCCATCCACATCAAGGTGGAAATCCTCACTGGTAACCGTCGGCGCATAGCCCCAGCCCTTGAGTACATCACCGATGTTCTTGCCATCCAGACGGCCCTTGTACCAACTGCTACTGTCCCCCGGCGCACCTTCCCAACCACCGCTCCCCTTGAGCTGCATGCCCTTGAGTCCCAGGTCCAGGTTGTTGAGGGCCAGGCCTCTGGCCGTCGGACGGATCTTCAGCGACCAGGCGCCCACCAGATCTGGCCCCTGGAATAGCTGATCGATGGCGATATCCATGGCCGGAATGTCCTTAGGGTCGATATCGGCCAAGGGGTCCGGCGCGTTTTCGTCGGCCTGGACCGTCGGGTCCACTGCCGGCAACTTCACGTATTGCAGGTTGATTGCAATCGGCGCGCCCTTGGCGTCCGGCAGGTTCACGGTGCCCTTGGCCTGCTGGCTGTCGAGCTGCAAACCCCAGGCCCCGGGCTTGCGGTCCAGTTGCAGGTTTACCTGATCGAACTGCGTGCCCAGCCCCGTGAGCTTGTTTACCTTGAAGTCGGCACTGCTCAACAACTGTTTGGCGCTACCGCCCGGGTCATTCCCGGCATAGCGGGCCACCAGTTTTTTCCACGGGTCGATGTCCAGCTCCGACAGCACACCGCGTACGCGCAAGCCCTTGGCGCCCGGCAACAGTGCATCGCCATCACCGAGAAACAGCTCGCCCCGGCCCTCACTGAATTTGTCTGGCGGTGCCGCAAAGGTGAAATTCGCCAACTCGCCGTAATCGAACCAGTACCGTCGCTCCGCCCCCTGCAAGGTCATGCGGAACACGCTGTCACGGCCCTGGCTGGCTGGCATGCCGAATGGTGCCGGTAGATCCACCGCAACACCCTTGAGGTTGGAACTGACCATCAATTGGCTGTCGGCGCCGTCGAGGTTGAGCTGCAACTGGTACGGGATATCGCCGGACACCGGCAACGCTTGACTGATTTTCAACCAGTCCGTCAGCCGCTTGACCGTCACCTGCCCCCTGGCAGTGACACGGGTACTGATGTTTCCCGGCTTGCCGTCAGCGAAGATCTGCGCGGTGATTGGCCGATCAAACGCCTGGGCCGTAATATTCTGCCCGCTCAAGCCCTTGGCGCTGTCGAAGCGAAAGCCACCCTTGAGCTGGGTCAGGTCCAGAGTGGGTTCCGCCAATTGCAGGCGCGCCTTGTCGGTCTGGAAATCCACCACGATCTTCGGCTCGGTGCCCTTGGCCAACGGCACATCTAGATCCAGCGTGCCTTGCAGATCACCCTCGCCTTTCCAGCCGGCGAAAGTGGAGGCGGTACCGATCGGCGCCTCCTGAAGGATCTTCAAGCCATCGCCCAAACCACCGGCGAACCCGCCGGTAATCAGCAAATGGCTGTCCTTGCCGGTGGGCGCGTGGGGAATATTGACGTAGACATCCTTGACCTTGGTGTCGAGCAACTGGCCTTTGCTGGCCAGGATGCGCACGCCTGTCTCCTCGACAAACACCTCGCCATTGACCTTGCCCACGTGGGGCCAGCCCGGCTGGAACGCCAGCTCGGCATCATGCACCTTGAAGAACAGGCTGATATTGCGGGCGGCGGGCAGCGCATCATGGTTCAACGAGCCCTGATACTGGAAGAACCCCTGGTCGACCGCCCCCTTGAGGATCGCCGTGCGCAGCCATTCATCCAAAGACGGGCTCAACACCGCCGGCAGGTACTTGGGGGTAAAACGACCATCGCCGTCGACCATGCCGACCCGCAAGTCCATATAGTCTTCCTGGTGCTGATCGAAATGCAGGCGTATCAGGAAGTCCGCTGCGATCTTGCCCTCCTCCCCCAACACCTTGATGTAAGGGGCGATCAGAGTGAAGCCTTGCTTGTCCAGCGTCCATGTCAGGCGCGCATTGGCCTGGATGTACTGCCAGGGTTTGGCGAAGATCGGGTCCAGGTGCAGGGAAAAGTCCTTGCTGTCCATGCGCAACTCGCCATGACCCAAGTCACCGCTGATGCTGCCGGACACATTGCGTGCGGCCGGCGCGCCAAAGTAGGCATCAAACCCGATACGCTCGAGATTGGCGGCAAAGCTGACTTTTTGATCGGTCGTGTCTTGAGGGCGCAGCTCCACCAGCACGTTACGCAGCAGGCCGGTGGCCTTGAGATGCTGGATCGTCTTGGCAAAGCCTTCCGGCAGCGGCGCCAGGGCATTGAGCAGCGGCGTGATCGGCGTCAAATCCAGGCGGTCGGCCTGAAGCTTCCAGACCTCCAGGTCCTTGTCGGTGGCCAGGGTCTGCCGCACGTGCAGGCGCGACTCCCAGCGCGTCTCCCCCAGGTTCATCGCCAGCGAGTCGAACAGCACATCAAGCCCCGTATCGCTGCGCTGGAGATAGGCGGTGAGCGCCAGATTTTCGATATGCACAGGCTTGCGGTCGGCGTAGCTGCCCTTCATCTGGGGCGAGTTGAGGCGCACCACCGCGCTCTGTACGGCGCCCTTGGCCCAGGTCAGCCAGAATTCACCGCCGGCCTTGAGCTGGGTAAGCTTCCATTGCTGGGTCAGCTTGACGGGAATCCACTTGGCCCAGTCGCTTTGCGGCAAACTCAAGTACGCCTGAACGTCAGCGTCCTTCCATTGACTGGCACGAATGCGGCTGCGCAGGCTAACGGCCAGGGGCTGGCCGTCGGGCAGGGTCAAGCGAGCGTCCAGGCGTTGGCGGGTCATGCCGGTGTGCAGGCTCAGGCCCACATAAGTCAAGGTGACTGGCGCCTGGTCAAACGGCTGCAAGGTCACCTGGCTGTCGAGCAGCGACACGCGCTTTACCCTCTGCATGCGCTTGAGCAACTGCTCGGGATCCAGCGGCTGGTCGTCCTGCACAGGCAAGCCTTGCAGTGTCCAGCGGCCATCCTTGTCTTCCTTGACGCCCAGTTGCAGGCCACTGACCTCCAGGTGCGCAATACGCACTTCACGCGCAGTCAGGCTGGCCCACAGGTCCGGCACTACCTCGACCTGGTCCAGGCGTAACGCACTGCCACCCTCACCCAATGTCACGTCGTGAGCCAGCAACACCGGGGCAAAACCACTCCAGCGGCCTTCCAGGCTGCCGATTCGCAACGGCATGTCCACGGCGGCCTGGGCCTTGGCCTCGACTTCGGCGCGGTATTCGGCCACCAATGGGGTCAACTCGCGCCCCAGGCTCACGTACACCGCAGCGAGCACCAGCAGCAAGGCACACAGGCCCAGGCCCCAACGGGTCAAAGCGGCAAAAAAGCGCATGAGACGCTCCATGTCAGGCGACCCTCAAGGCGTTAGTCGGACGGCAGATCAAGGTCTGCCGGTCTCGTGAAAACAAGCGAATGGGGATCAGAGCAGCACCACGTCGTATTGTTCCTGGGAATACATGGTTTCGACCTGGAAGCGTATCGTGCGTCCGATAAACCCCTCCAGTTCGGCAACGTTGCCGGACTCTTCATCCAGCAGCCGGTCGACCACTTTCTGGTTGGCGAGCACTCTATAGCCTTCAGCCTGGTAAGCCCGCGCTTCGCGCAGGATTTCCCGAAAAATCTCGTAGCAAACCGTTTCCGGCGTTTTCAACTTGCCGCGCCCCTGGCAACTGCTGCACGGTTCGCACAGCACTTGTTCCAGACTCTCGCGGGTGCGCTTGCGGGTCATCTGTACCAGGCCCAGTTCGGTGATCCCGATGATATTGGTCTTGGCGTGATCACGCTCCAGTTGCTTCTCCAGGGTGCGCAACACCTGGCGCTGGTGCTCTTCGTCTTCCATGTCGATGAAGTCGATGATGATGATGCCACCCAGGTTGCGCAGGCGCAGTTGACGGGCAATCGCGGTGGCCGCCTCGAGGTTGGTCTTGAAGATGGTCTCTTCGAGGTTGCGATGCCCCACGAATGCACCGGTGTTGACGTCGATGGTGGTCATGGCTTCTGCCGGGTCCACCACCAGATAACCGCCGGACTTGAGCGGCACCTTGCGCTCCAGTGCCCTCTGGATTTCATCTTCGACGCCGTACAGGTCGAAAATCGGCCGCTCACCCGGGTAGTGCTCTAGGCGGTCGGCAATTTCCGGCATCAGTTCAGCGACAAATAGCGTGGTGCGCTGGAATGTTTCCCGCGAGTCGATGCGAATTTTCTCGATCTTCGGGCTGACCAGGTCACGCAGGGTGCGCAGCGCCAGCCCGAGATCTTCGTAGATCACGCTAGGTGCGCCAATGGTCTTGATCTGTGCGCCGATCTGGTCCCACAGGCGTCGCAGGTAACGGATATCCATCAGGATCTCATCGGCGCCCGCGCCCTCTGCGGCGGTACGCAGGATAAAACCGCCGGCTTCCTTGATACCCTCGGCGGCCACGCAGTCGCTCACCACCTTTTTCAGGCGTTCGCGCTCGGCTTCGTCTTCGATCTTCAGAGAAATACCGACATGAGCGGTACGCGGCATGTACACCAGGTAACGCGACGGAATCGACAGCTGAGTGGTCAGGCGTGCGCCTTTGGAACCGATGGGGTCCTTGGTGACTTGCACCACCAGGCTCTGCCCTTCGTGCACCAGCGCGCTGATGCTTTCCACCGCCGCCCCTTCGCGCAGGGATATTTCCGAAGCATGGATAAACGCCGCACGGTCCAGGCCGATGTCGACGAATGCGGCCTGCATGCCCGGCAATACACGCACCACCTTGCCTTTATAGATATTGCCGACGATCCCGCGCTTCTGGGTACGCTCGACATGCACTTCCTGCAGAACACCGTTCTCTACCACCGCCACGCGCGATTCCATCGGCGTGATATTGATCAGAATCTCTTCACTCATGGCTGGGTCTCGTTCAGGCGTTTTCACAAGGATGACCGGTCGCTCAAGGCTGGGCGCTGGAGCAAGGCGTTCAGCGCGCGGTAAGGTTTTGCCAACAGGGTATGCCGAAATCGCCAAGCAGTTGTGCGGTTTCGCAGACCGGCAGGCCAACCACCGCCGAATAGCTGCCATTGAGTCCGGCCACAAACACCGACCCGAGCCCCTGAATAGCATAGCCGCCCGCCTTGTCCTGCGGTTCTCCACTGTGCCAGTAGGTTGCAGCCTCCCCGAGCGAAATCTCGCGAAAACGCACATGACTGCTTACACATCGGGTTTCGCAACGCTGGCCGTCCGTGATCGCAATGGCCGTGAGCACTTCGTGCTCGCGTCCCGCCAGGGCCATCAGCATGGCCAAGGCATCGGCCTGATCCACCGGTTTGCCGAGAATCTGGCCGTCTACGATCACTGCCGTATCGGCACCCAGCACACAGGCACCGACCGTGTTTTCAAGCGCAGCAAAACCCGCTGTCGCCTTGCCGCGCGCGAGACGCTCGACGTAGGAAACAGCGGATTCATTTGTAAGAGGAGTTTCATCAATGGCGGCGCTGACCACGGTGAAAGGCACACCGATCTGGGTCAGCAGTTCACGCCGTCTCGGAGAGCCCGAGGCCAGGTAAAGCGAATTCATTGCAGACTCTCCCTGTAGAGTTCGATAACCAGGCAGAGCCTCGCAATCCATTCAATTGATTTTGTAACGACGACGCAAGCCACGCAGACCGAAACTCACCCAGGGCCACAGCAACGCACTGACCAGGGCCGGCAACACCAGCGCCAGGGTTGGCTGACGGTTGCCGGTCAAGGCACTGAGCCACAACTGCACCAACTGCGCCAAGCCGAAGATCACCAGGATCACCAGGCATTGCTGCCACATCGGGAACATGCGTAGACGCTGCTGCAACGACAACACCAGAAAGGTGATCAGGGTCAGGATCAACGCATTCTGGCCCAGCAAGGTGCCATAGAGCACGTCTTCCGCCAAGCCCAGAAACATCGCGGTAACCATACCCACTTTATGCGGCAGGTTCAGCGACCAGAAGGCCAGCAGCAGCGCGAGCCAGAGTGGACGCAGGATTTCCATGAACTGAGGCAAGGGCGAAACGCTGAGCAGCAAGCCGATGGCAAAGGTCAGCCAGACGATCCAGCCGTTGCGCGAATGAGTACTGGCCATTATTCCTCCCTCTGCCGTGGGGTAGCCGGGGCGGTCGCCGGAGGCTTGACCGCAGGTGTCGCGGCGGGGGGTTTAGTCGCGGTGGGCTTGGCAGCGCGCGCATTGTGAGCCGCAGGCTTGACCGGTGTCGCGACAGGCGCCGCTGCCGGAGCAGGCGCGGGCGGCCCGACGAATGCCGGCTTCGGCACTGTCGCCGGCACGATAGGCCCGGTACCGTTCTGTTTGTCTTCGGCTTCCTGGGCTTGGGCGGCGTCATTGGCACGCTCTTCCGGCGTGCGGTTGTCGCTGAACACCAGCAACAGATAGCGGCTGCGATTAAGGGCAGCGGTCGGCACCGCACGGACAATGGCGAAAGGCTGGCCGGAGTCATGGATCACCTCCTTGACCGTCGCCACCGGGTAACCCGCCGGGAACCGCTGCCCCAGCCCGGAGCTGACCAGCAAGTCGCCTTCCTTGATATCGGCCGTATCCGCCACGTGACGCAATTCCAGGCGCTCGGGATTGCCGGTACCGCTGGCAATCGCGCGCAAGCCGTTGCGGTTGACCTGCACCGGGATGCTGTGGGTCGTGTCCGTCAGCAGTAATACCCGTGAGGTGTAGGGCATCAGCTCGACCACTTGCCCCATCAGGCCACGGGCATCGAGCACCGGCTGGCCAAGGACCACACCGTCGCGCTCACCTTTGTTGATGATGATGCGGTGGGTGAACGGGTTGGGGTCCATGCCGATCAACTCGGCCACCTCGACCTTCTCGTTGACCAGCGCGGAAGAGTTGAGCAACTCGCGCAGCCGAACGTTCTGCTCGGTGAGGGCCGCCAGCTTTTGCAGGCGCCCTTGCAACAGCAGGTTCTCGGTCTTGAGTTTTTCGTTCTCGGCGACCAGTTCGGTACGGCTGCCGAATTGGCTGGCCACCCCCTGGAACAGACGTTGCGGCAGGTCGGTGATCCAGTAAGTCTGCATCAACACCAGCGACATCTGGCTGCGCACAGGCTTGAGCAGCGCGAAGCGGGCATCGACCACCATCAACGCGACCGAAAGCACGACCAGCACCAGCAGGCGCACGCCCAATGAGGGGCCTTTGGCGAAAAGCGGTTTAATAAGCCGCTCCTCCCAGGCAAATGTTTTCTTTATTCATACGGCATCAAACCGGCCTGGATGCAGATTGAAGAAGATAAACGCCAACAGGCAGCACTGCAAAGTGCTGCCTGTGAACGAAGCATGAGGCCAATCCGCCAGCACTTATTCGCTGGAGAGCAGGTCCATGGTGTGTTTATCCATCATTTCCAGCGCACGGCCACCACCGCGGGCGACACAGGTCAGCGGGTCTTCGGCGACGATGACCGGCAAACCGGTTTCCTGAGCCAGCAGTTTGTCGAGGTCACGCAGCAAGGCGCCACCACCGGTCAGCACCAGACCACGCTCGGCGATGTCGGAAGCCAGCTCCGGCGGCGATTGCTCCAGGGCGCTCTTGACCGCCTGAACGATAGTGGCCAGGGACTCTTGCAGAGCCTCCAGCACTTCGTTGGAGTTCAGGGTGAAAGCACGTGGAACACCTTCGGCCAGGTTGCGACCGCGCACATCGACTTCGCGCACTTCGCCGCCCGGGTAAGCGGTACCGATTTCCTGCTTGATGCGCTCAGCGGTGGACTCGCCGATCAGGCTGCCGTAGTTACGGCGCACATAGGTGATGATCGCTTCGTCGAAGCGGTCGCCGCCGACACGCACGGATTCGGCATACACCACACCGTTCAAGGAAATCAGGGCGATTTCAGTGGTACCACCACCGATATCCACCACCATCGAGCCGCGGGCTTCTTCAACCGGCAGGCCGGCACCGATCGCAGCAGCCATAGGCTCTTCGATCAGGAACACTTCACGGGCACCGGCGCCGAGGGCCGACTCACGGATGGCACGACGCTCAACCTGGGTGGACTTGCAAGGAACGCAGATCAGCACGCGAGGGCTGGGCTGCAGGAAACTGTTTTCGTGAACCTTGTTGATGAAGTACTGCAGCATCTTCTCGCAGACGCTGAAGTCGGCGATCACGCCGTCTTTCATCGGACGAATGGCAGCAATGTTGCCAGGTGTACGGCCGAGCATGCGCTTGGCCTCGGTGCCGACGGCAACGACACTTTTCTGATTACCGTGGGTCCGAATGGCCACAACCGATGGCTCATTCAGGACGATACCGCGCTCGCGCACGTAAATAAGGGTGTTGGCAGTGCCCAGGTCAATGGAAAGATCGCTGGAAAACATGCCACGCAGTTTCTTGAACATGGGAAAGGGACCCTAGGCAACGCGTGGGTAAAAAAGTGCGGCAAACTCTAACAACGACAGGGATTTTGGGCAAGGCGCCAATGTGCTAAATTGGCCGACTTTCTGTGCACCAACCCCCACAATCGCGGCCGTAAGACCGTAGAAATGCGGTAGTGTTCCGACAATCTAACACACGGACAGCCTCCGTTCCGTTTTCCACTGGAGAATCCCCATGGCGCTTGAACGCTCCGACGTGGAAAAAATCGCTCATCTGGCCTCACTCGGCCTGAATGAAGACGATCTTCCACAGACCACCGCAGCCCTGAACAGCATTCTCGGGCTGGTCGACCAAATGCAGGCCGTGAACACCGACGGCATCGAGCCCCTGGCTCACCCGCTGGAAGCCAGCCAGCGCCTGCGCGCAGACGTCGTGACCGAAAGCAATAATCGCGAGGCCTACCAGTCCATCGCGCCAGCGGTCGAAAACGGCCTGTACCTGGTTCCGAAAGTCATCGACTAAAGGGAAAGAGCCTGCAATGCACGAATTGACTCTGGCCGAGATCGCCCGCGGTCTCGCCGATAAAAAGTTTTCTTCCGAAGAGCTGACCAAGACCCTGTTGGCGCGCATCGCCACGCTCGACCCCAAGGTCAACAGCTTCATCAGCCTCACCGAAGAGCTGGCCTTGAGCCAGGCCAAGGCCGCCGACGTACGTCGCGCCAACGGTGAAAATGGCGCACTGCTGGGCGCACCGATCGCCCACAAAGACCTGTTCTGCACCCAGGGCATCCGCACCAGCTGCGGCTCGAAGATGCTCGACAACTTCAAGGCGCCCTACGATGCCACCGTGGTGTCCAGGCTGGCTGCCGCCGGCGCCGTGACCCTGGGCAAGACCAACATGGACGAGTTCGCCATGGGCTCGGCCAACGAGTCGAGCTGGTACGGCGCGGTGAAAAACCCGTGGAACCTGGAGCACGTGCCGGGTGGTTCGTCGGGGGGTTCGGCTGCCGCAGTAGCCGCGCGCTTCCTGCCGGCCGCCACGGCCACCGATACCGGCGGCTCGATCCGTCAGCCTGCCGCCTTCACCAACCTCACCGGTTTGAAGCCGACCTACGGTCGCGTATCCCGCTGGGGCATGATCGCCTATGCGTCCAGCCTGGATCAGGGCGGCCCTCTGGCCCGCACCGCAGAAGACTGCGCGATATTGTTACAAGGCATGGCCGGGTTCGATAAACAGGACTCCACCAGCATCGACGAGCCGGTGCCGGACTACAGCGCCAGCCTCAATACGTCGCTCAAGGGCCTGCGCATCGGCGTACCGAAGGAATACTTCAGCGCCGGTCTCGACCCGCGCATCGCCGAGCTGGTGCACAACAGCGTCAAGACGCTGGAAGGCCTCGGCGCCGTGATCAAGGAAATCAGCCTGCCGAACAACCAGCACGCGATTCCTGCTTACTACGTGATCGCACCGGCGGAAGCGTCCTCCAACCTGTCGCGTTTCGACGGCGTGCGCTTCGGCTATCGCTGCGAAAACCCGAAAGACCTTACCGACCTTTACAAGCGCTCCCGTGGCGAAGGCTTCGGCGCCGAAGTACAACGCCGGATCATGGTGGGTGCCTACGCGCTGTCAGCCGGCTACTACGATGCGTATTACCTCAAGGCGCAGAAAATCCGTCGCCTGGTGAAGAACGACTTCATGGCCGCGTTTGAACAGGTCGACGTAATCCTCGGCCCAACCACGCCGAACCCGGCCTGGAAACTCGGCGCCAAGAACGGCGACCCGGTGGCTGCGTACCTCGAAGACCTCTACACCATCACCGCCAACCTCGCGGGCCTGCCGGGCTTGTCCATGCCGGCCGGTTTCGTCGATGGCCTGCCGGTCGGCGTGCAGTTGCTCGCCCCGTATTTCCAGGAAGGCCGCCTGCTCAATGTGGCGCACCAGTACCAGTTGAACACTGACTGGCACACTCGCACCCCTACCGGCTTCTGAGGAGAACACTATGCAATGGGAAGTCGTGATCGGGCTGGAGATTCATACCCAGCTCGCCACCCAATCGAAGATTTTCTCCGGTAGCGCCACCACGTTCGGCTCCGAGCCCAACACCCAGGCCAGCCTGGTCGACCTGGGCATGCCCGGCGTGCTGCCGGTGCTGAACCAGGAAGCGGTGCGCATGGCCGTGATGTTCGGCCTGGCGATCGATGCCGAGATCGGCCAGCACAACGTGTTCGCGCGCAAGAACTACTTCTACCCGGACCTGCCCAAGGGCTACCAGATCAGCCAGATGGAATTGCCCATCGTCGGCAAGGGCTTCCTGGACATCCCGCTGGAAGATGGCACAGTCAAGCGCGTCGGCATCACCCGTGCACACCTGGAGGAAGATGCCGGCAAAAGCCTGCATGAGGAATTCAACGGCGTCACGGGCATCGACCTGAACCGCGCCGGCACGCCGCTGCTGGAAATCGTCTCCGAGCCGGACATGCGCAGCGCCAAGGAGGCCGTGGCCTACGTCAAGTCGATCCACGCACTCGTGCGCTACCTGGGCATCTGCGACGGCAACATGGCTGAGGGCTCCCTGCGTTGCGACTGCAACGTCTCGGTACGCCCCAAGGGCCAGGCCGAGTTCGGCACCCGCTGCGAGATCAAGAACGTCAACTCGTTCCGCTTCATCGAGAAGGCGATCAACAGCGAGATCCAGCGCCAGATCGAACTGATCGAGGACGGTGGCAAGGTCATCCAGCAAACCCGCCTGTACGACCCGAACAAGGACGAAACCCGCGCCATGCGCAGCAAGGAGGAAGCCAACGACTACCGTTACTTCCCCGATCCGGACCTGCTGCCGGTGGTCATCGAGGATTCGTTCCTGGACGACGTACGCAAAAGCCTGCCGGAACTGCCGCAGCAGAAGCGCGAGCGTTTCCAGTCGCAACTGGGCCTGTCGGTGTACGACGCCAGCGTACTGGCGTCGAGCCGCGAACAAGCGGACTACTTCGAACAGGTGCTCGGCATCGCGGGCGACGCCAAGCTCGCCGCCAACTGGGTCATGGTCGAACTGGGCAGCCTGCTGAACAAACAGGGCCTGGAAATCGACGAGTCGCCGGTCACCGCCGAGCAACTGGGCGGCATGCTGCTGCGCATCAAGGACAACACCATCTCCGGCAAGATCGCCAAGACCGTGTTCGAAGCGATGGCCAGCGGTGAAGGCAGCGCCGATGAGATCATCGAGAAGCGTGGCCTCAAGCAGGTCACCGACAGCGGCGCGATTTCGGCCGTGCTCGACGAAATGCTCGCGGCCAACGCCGAGCAGGTCGAACAGTACCGCGCGGCAGACGAAGCCAAGCGCGGCAAAATGTTCGGCTTCTTTGTCGGACAGGCGATGAAAGCCTCCAAAGGCAAGGCCAACCCGCAACAGGTGAACGAATTGCTCAAAAGCAAGCTCGAAGGCTGACTGACATAGGTAGGACCCGGCTTCTGTGGGAGCCGGGCTTGCCCGCGATGCAGGCGCCTCGGTGCATCAGTGACACCGTGGTGACGCCATCGCAGGCAAGCCAGCTCCTACATAGACCGGTTTCCACACTTGTAACGGGAGTACCTCGCATGAAGCGTCTATTAGGCCTCCTGGCCCTGTTCTCCCTGCTGACCGGCTGCGCCAGCGGCGTCATTGATCCCAACGGCTACGACGAAACCGGCACCGCCTCTTATTACGGCGCCCGGCACCATGGCAAAAAGACTGCCAGCGGTGAACCCTTCAACCAGAACGCCCTGACCGCCGCCCACCGGCAATTGCCGTTCGGCACCCAGGTCAAGGTCACGAATCTCGACAACGACAAATCCGTCGTCGTCCGCATCAACGATCGCGGCCCGCATACCCGTGGGCGCTTGATCGACCTTTCGCGCAAGGCCGCCGAACAGCTGGGCATGATCAGCAGCGGCACGGCACGCGTGCGCGTACAAGCGCTGAGCAACTGACGGAGCCCTGGCCATTTTCGGACTCACCGCCCTCTCGCCCTGGAGCCTGATCGAACTGATCGGCGGCCTGGTGCTACTGATCCTCGGCGCCGAAATACTGGTGCGTGCCGCCGTGCGCCTGGCCGCCAGCCTCAAGGTGCGACCATTGATCATCGGCCTGAGCATCGTCGCCTTCGGCAGCAGCGCGCCGCAAATGACCGTCAGCCTGCAAGCCACCCTGGCGGGCAATACCGATATTGCGGTGGGCAGCGTGATCGGCAGCAGCATCTTCAATATTCTGGTGACCCTGGGCCTGTCGGCACTGGTCATTCCGTTGCGGGTTTCACGGCAACTGGTGCGCCTGGATATCCCGGTGATGATCCTCGCCGGCCTGCTGGTGTTCACCCTCGCCGCCAATGAAGAATTGACGCCCCTCGACGGTTTGCTGTTGCTCATCGCCTTGGTGGCGTACCTGGGCCTGCTGCATTACCAAAGCCGCCACTCCCGCCGCCCTCGCACTTTCGAAACCGTGACCCAGGCTCCCTGGTTGAGCAGCGCGCTGCTGATGCTCGGCGGTTTGCTGGTGCTGGTACTGGCCGGGCATCTTTTATTGGGCGCCGCGGTGGACGTCGCCTCCGACCTTGGCCTGTCGGAGCGCATCATCGGCCTGACGCTGATCGGCGTCGGCACTTCCCTGCCCTGCCTGGCCACCTCGCTGATTGCAGCAGTGCGTGGCGAGCGTGAAATTGCCGTGGGCAACGTGATCGGCAGCAACCTCTTCAACCTGCTGGGAGTGTTGGGGTTCACCGCCCTGGTAGCCCCATCGCCCCTGTCGGTTTCGCCCAACGCCCTGGACTTCGACCTGCCGGTGATGCTCGGCGTGGTGGTGTTGTGCCTGCCGGTGTTCTATTCCGGTTACCGGGTCACCCGCGTCGAAGGCCTGGTGTTGCTGGGGCTGTACCTGGCGTATGGGCTACACGTGGTGTCGTTCACCACCGGCATGCCGCTGGCCAATAAGCTCGAACAACTGATGTTGTATTACGTCCTGCCAGCGCTGGTGGCCCTGCTGTTGTTCACTACGCTGCGAGCCTGGCGCCGCCAACACAAGAGGGAACCGCAATGACCGATCAGAAAAAAACCGGCGTGGAAATGCGTCGCCAGGTCATGGGCGACGTGTTCGTCGACCGTGCCTTGGGCAATGCCACCGAGTTCAGCCAGCCGCTGCAGGACTTCGTCAATGAACATGCCTGGGGCAGTGTGTGGAACCGTGAAGGCCTACCGCTGAAGACCCGCAGCCTGATCACCCTCGCCGCGCTCACCGCGCTCAAGTGCCCGCAGGAACTCAAGGGTCACGTACGTGGCGCGCTGAACAACGGCTGCACCGTGGAAGAAATCCGCGAAGCGCTGCTGCATTGCGCGGTGTATGCCGGGGTGCCGGCGGCGATTGATGCGTTTCGGGCGGCGCAGGAAGCGATCGAGGCGTACCAGGCAGACAAGCAGTGATTGTCAGATAGCCGTTCGCGAGCAAGCCCGCTCCCACAGTTGAATGTGTTCGCATGCCAACATGTGGGAGCTGGCTTGCCTGCGATTGGCCCTCACGGACGGCACAAAACTCAGATCCACCCACCCGCCTGCAACACGAAGATCCCGATATTGGTGGTCACCGCCGCCATCAAGGTGGTGATCACGATAATCGCCGCCGCCAGCTCATGGTTCCCCTCCGCAGCCCGAGCCATCACGAAACTTGCGGCGGCCGTCGGCGCACCGAAGTACAGGAATAGAATCCCCAGTTCCGGCCCCCGAAAGCCGAGCAGCCAGGCCCCCAACGTCGCGAAGACGGGCAACCCGACCATTTTCACCAGGCTGGCGCTCAACGCCATGCTGCCGCTTTTGCGCAACGCCGCCAGGGACAACGTGCCGCCGATGCAGATCAGCGCCAATGGCAGGGTCATGTCCGCCAGGTACTGGGCGGAAGACTCCAGCCAACCCGGCAGGCCAATCTGGAACACCGCGAACGGCGTGGCCGCGATGACGCTGATGATCAGCGGGTTAGCCAACACGCTCTTGCAGATGCTCCATGGATCGGACTTGATCACCGGGCTGTACACCGCCAGCACAATGGTCGAGAGGGTGTTGTAGAACAGGATCACCAGCGCCGCGAGGATCGCGCCGAGGGAGATGCCATAGTCACCGTACATGCTCGCGGCCAGCGCCAGGCCGATCACGCCGTTGTTGCCCCGAAAGCAGCCCTGGGTGTAGATGCCCCGGTCCTCTCGCTTGCACCGAAAGATCGCCCAGCCCCAGGCCAGGGCAAAGCTGAGCAGAGTGGCTACGGCAAAATAGATCAGCAGGCCCGGCTTGAGCGCCGAATGCAGGTCGGCATGCAGGATACCCAGGAACAGCAGCGCCGGCATGGTGACGTTGAACACTAGGGACGAGGCGGTGTGGATAAAGTTGTCGTTGATCCAGTTGACACGCTTGAGCAGCACCCCCAGGAACAGCATGGCAAACACCGGCGCGGTGATGGTGAGGGTGGTGAGAAAAATGGCCAGCATGCCGGGAGAACCTTGGTGAGCGTCGTTAGGTGGCTAATGATAAGCCAGTACGACCGGGTTCGTCTGGGCAACACCGATCAAATGTGGGAGCTGGCTTGCCTGCGATAGCGGTATTCCAGTCACATCTGCATGAGCTGACCCGCCGTCATCGCAGGCAAGCCAGCTCCTACAAGATCAGTGAGGGTCTCAGGTAATCGGCGCCGGGTTGAACAACGTGATGTCGTTGTGCAGCTTGTGCCGCTCCGCCCACGTCTGCTGCTTGCCGCTGGCGACATCCAGGTAGAAGTGGAACAGCTCCCACCCCAGTTCCTCGATGCTCGCACGCCCCGTGGCGATGCGCCCGGCGTCGATGTCGATAAGGTCCGGCCAGCGCTGCGCCAGTTCCGTGCGGGTCGACACTTTCACCACCGGCGCCATCGCCAGCCCGTAGGGCGTGCCACGCCCGGTGGTGAACACATGCAGGTTCATCCCGGCGGCCAGTTGCAGGGTGCCACACACAAAGTCGCTGGCCGGTGTCGCACAAAAGATCAGGCCCTTGCCCTTGAAACGCTCACCCGGGCCGAGCACACCGTTGATCGCGCTGCTGCCGGATTTGACGATGGAGCCCAGGGACTTCTCGACAATATTCGACAGCCCGCCCTTCTTGTTGCCCGGCGTGGTGTTGGCGCTGCGATCCGCCTCGCCCTTGGCCAGGTAACGGTCGTACCAGTCCATCTCCCGGACCAACTCCTGGGCAACGGTCTGGTTCTCGGCGCGGGACGTCAGCAAGTAGATGGCATCGCGCACTTCGGTGACCTCGGAAAACATCACCGTCGCGCCGGCCCGCAGCAGCAGATCCGAGGCATAGCCCAGCGCCGGGTTGGCGGTGATGCCGGAAAACGCATCGCTGCCGCCACACTGCATGCCCAGGATCAACTCCGACGCCGGCACGGTTTCCCGGCGACGCTGGTCGAGTTTCTTCAGGCGCGTCTCGGCCAGCTCCATGATCTGTTCGATCATTTCGGTAAAACCGTGACTGGAATCCTGCAACCGATACAGCCACGGCTCACTCAAATCGACGGAGCTGTCGTTGTCGTGCATCACCTGCCCGGCCTGCAATTTCTCGCAGCCCAGGCTGATCACCAACGCCTCACCACCCAGGTTCGGGTTGCGCGCCAGGTTGCGCACGGTGCGGATCGGAATGTAGGCATCCGTGGCAGTGATCGCCACACCGCAGCCGTAGCTGTGGGTCAACGCCACCACGTCATCGACATGGGGGTACTTGGGCAACAGTTCGTCCTTGATGCGCTTGACCGCATGATCCAGCACCCCGGTGACGCACTGCACCGTGGTGGTGATCCCCAGAATATTGCGCGTGCCCACGGTACCGTCGGCGTTGCGATAGCCTTCGAAGGTAAACCCCTCCAGCGGCGCCTGGGTTTGCGGCACGTCGGTGGACAACGGCAAGCTGTCCAGCGGCGGCGCGGTGGGCATGCGCAGTTGATCTTCCTGCACCCAACTGCCGCGCGGGATCGGCGCCAGGGCATAACCAATGGTCTGGCCGTAGCGAATGATCTGACCGCCCTCGGGGATATCTTCCAGGGTCACCTTGTGGCTCTGGGGGATGAAGTCCACGGTCACCAGGCCGTCCGGAAACTCGGTACCGGCAGGAACACCCTGGTCATTGACCACGATCACCACGTTATCGCGCTCGTGCAAGCGAATGGAGCGCGGCGAGTCGGCATGTTCAATCAACTGCATTACATCGCCCCTCAGGAATGCGCTTCGGTAAGTTGGGTCAGCTCAGGCCCTTTGGTGGGTGGCTCTTTGAGCACCACACGCTTGATCGGCCCGACGATGACCAGGTAGCTGAACACCGCCAACAAGGCGTTGGCGCCCACGAATACCAGCGCCCACTTGAACGAGCCGGTGGTGCTGATGATGTAGCCGATCACGATCGGTGTACTGATAGAGGCCAGGTTGCCGAACATGTTGAACAGACCGCCACTGAGGCCGGCGATCTGTTTCGGCGAGGTGTCCGACACCACCGCCCAGCCCAGTGCGCCAACGCCCTTGCCGAAGAAGGCCAGGGCCATGAAGCCCACCACCATCCACTCGATATCCACGTAGTTGCACGCCACGATACTGCACGACACCAGCAACCCGCCGATGATCGGCGCCTTGCGTGCAAACGTCAGCGAATGGCCCTTGCGCAGCAGGTAGTCGGAAATCAAGCCGCCCAGCACCCCGCCGATAAACCCGCAGATCGCCGGCAGCGATGCGATGAAACCGGCCTTTAGAATGGTCATGCCACGCTCTTGCACCAGGTACACCGGGAACCAGGTCAGGAAGAAATAGGTGATGCCGTTGATGCAGTATTGGCCCAGATAGACGCCTAGCATCATGCGGTTGGTCAGCAACTGGCGGATGTAATCCCACTTGGGACCGTCGGTCTTCTGGCCCTTGGCCTTGTCCTGATCCATGTCGACCATCGCCCCGTTCTCGGCAATGTGTCGGAATTCGGCGTCATTGATCATCGGATGGTTGCGCGGACTGTGGATAAGTTTCAGCCAGATCAGCGAGAACAGAATGCCGATGCCGCCCATCACGATAAACACGTGTTGCCAGCCGAAGGTGTAGACGATCCAGCCCATCAACGGGGCGAACAATACGGTGGCGAAGTACTGCGCCGAATTGAAGATCGCCGAGGCGGTGCCGCGTTCAGCCGTAGGAAACCATGCCGCGACAATACGGGCGTTTCCAGGGAACGACGGCGCTTCAGCCAGGCCCACCAGGAAGCGCAGCATGAACAGCGCAACCACCGCGGTGGAAACACCGAACTCGCCGACATAGCCTTGCAACACGGTGAACAGCGACCAGGTAAAGATGCTCAAGGCATAGATTTTTTTCGAGCCGAAGCGGTCGAGCAGCCAGCCACCGGGAATTTGCCCGGCTACGTAGGCCCAACCGAATGCAGAGAAGATATAACCGAGGGTGACCGCGTCGATGCCGAGGTCTTTTTGCAGGCTGGAGCCGGCGATCGCGATAGTGGCCCGGTCGGCGTAGTTGATCGTGGTCACCAGGAACAGCATGAGCAGGATCAAATAGCGGACGTGGGTCGGCTTGGTCGCTTGCATGAAGATGTACTCCCACTAATTATTTTTTTTGCGGGTAATGGTTTTCTGTTTTCAGCGTGGGAACCGCTTTATGTGGGAGCCGGGCTTGCCCGCGATGCAGGCACCTCGGCGTGTCTGTGACACCGCGTTGATGCTATCGCAGGCAAGCCAGCTCCCAGAGGAACCGGTTCCTATAGGTAGTGCGTGTTACGAACCGATGTAGCTGGTTTTCACCACGGTGTAGAACTCTTGCGCATAGCGACCTTGCTCACGCGAACCATAGGATGAGCCCTTACGGCCCCCGAACGGAACGTGGTAGTCCACACCGGCGGTCGGCAGGTTGACCATCACCATGCCGGCCTGGGAGTGGCGTTTGAAGTGGTTGGCGTATTTCAACGACGTAGTGGCAATGCCCGCCGACAGACCGAACTCGGTGTCGTTGGCCATCGCCAGTGCCGCCTCGTAGTCCGCGACGCGTACCACGTTGGCCACCGGGCCGAATATTTCTTCACGGCTGATGCGCATGGCCGCTTCGCTGTCGGCAAACAAGGTGGGCGCCAGGAAGTAACCCTCCGTATCGCACGTCACCAGGCCACCACCGCTCACCAACCGCGCACCTTCGCTCTGGCCGATGTCGATGTACTTGAGGTCCTGGTCCAGCTGGGCCTGGGACACCACCGGGCCAATGTCAGTGCCGCTTTTGAGCGCATGACCGACCTTGATCGACTTCATGCGCTCGGCCATCGCCGCGACGAACTGGTCGTGGATACCAGCGGTGACGATCAAACGGCTCGACGCCGTGCAACGCTGGCCGGTGGAGTAGAACGCGCTCTGCACCGCCAGCTCGACGGCCTGCTTGAGGTCGGCGTCATCGAGGATGATCTGCGGGTTCTTGCCGCCCATTTCCAACTGCACCTTGGCCTGGCGCGACACGCAGCTGACTGCGATCTGACGCCCCACGCCCACCGAACCGGTAAAGCTGATGCCGTCGACTTTCGGGCTGTTGACCAGCACATCGCCCACCACGCGACCACTGCCCATCACCAGGTTGAACACACCAGCGGGGAAGCCTGCACGGGAGATGATTTCGGCCAGGGCCCAGGCGCAGCCCGGTACCAGCTCGGCGGGCTTGATCACCACGCAGTTGCCGTAGGCCAGGGCTGGGGCGATTTTCCAGGCGGGAATGGCGATCGGGAAGTTCCACGGGGTGATCAGGCCGACCACGCCCAGAGCTTCACGGGTGACTTCAACATTGACGCCCGGACGTACGGACGGCACGTAATCACCGGACAGGCGCAAGCATTCACCGGCGAAGAACTTGAAAATATTACCGGCGCGGGTCACTTCACCGATGGCTTCGGGCAGGGTCTTGCCCTCTTCCCGGGCCAGCAGGGTGCCGAGTTCTTCGCGGCGGGCGAGGATTTCGCTGCCCACTTTATCCAGCGCATCATGACGCGCCTGGATACCCGAAGTGGACCAGGCTGGAAAGGCGGCACGGGCAGCATCGATAGCCGCGTTGACCTGAGCGACGTCAGCCTTGGCGTATTCACCGATGACATCGGACAACTCCGACGGGTTGATATTGGCGCAGTAGTCCGCGCCGGCCACCCATTGGCCGTTGATGTAGTTATCGAAACGTTTGGCTTGGGACACAACTCTTCTCCTGACGCAAAGGCCGCTGATCACTCAACGGCCTGATAGATGGTTACTGCGCGCCTTGCTTGTCGATCAGCGCGGCCAGGGCTTCGTATTCTTCCGGCAGCAGGTCGGTCAGCGGGGTGCGCACGGGGCCGGCGTCATAACCGACGATCTTGGCGCCCGCCTTGACGATGCTCACGGCGTAACCGGCCTTGCGGTTGCGAATGTCGAGGTAAGGCAGGAAGAAGTCGTCGATGATCTTGCCGACGGTGGCGTGATCTTCGCGGGCAATGGCGTGGTAGAAGTCCATCGCGGTTTTCGGGATGAAGTTGAACACCGCCGAGGAGTACACCGGCACGCCCAGGGCCTTGTAGGCAGCGGCGTAAACTTCTGCGGTCGGCAGGCCGCCCAGGTAGCTGAAACGGTCGCCCAGGCGACGGCGGATCGACACCATCAACTCGATGTCACCCAGACCATCCTTGTAGCCGATCAGGTTCGGGCAGCGCTCGGCCAGGCGTTCCAGCAGTGGCGCAGTCAGGCGGCACACGTTGCGGTTGTACACCACCACACCGATCTTCACGGACTTGCACACCGCCTCAACGTGAGCGGCCACCCCTTCCTGGCTGGCTTCGGTGAGGTAGTGCGGCAGCAGCAACAGGCCCTTGGCCCCCAGGCGCTCGGCCTCCTGGGCGTACTCGATCGCCTGACGAGTCGCACCGCCCACGCCGGCCAGGATCGGCACGCTGCTGGCGCAGGTATCAACGGCGGTCTTGACCACCTGGGAATATTCGCTCGCCGCCAGGGAGAAAAACTCACCGGTACCGCCCGCCGCGAACAAGGCAGTGGCGCCATACGGGGCCAGCCATTCCAGACGCTTGATGTAGCCCGCTTGGTGGAAATCACCCTGGGCATTGAAATCGGTGACCGGGAAAGACAGCAGACCGGAAGAGAGGATGGACTTCAGTTCTTGTGGATTCATTATTCGAACACCCTGGGTGAAGACTTTCTGTCGAAAGGTTGTTGGTTGTGTTGATGTCGTACGTCATCGTACAACTATAAAAGAATTCGTCAACTGCAATTCATCGAACTTCATCCAGCGGAGGGTTGAGGCATGGGTTCTTGACGTAGGAAGTTTTTCCTCTATGCTGCAAATGACTGTATATACATACAGTTATTACGGAAGATTCCTACGACATAGCAAGGAGCTAACATGTCAGATCTTGAACTCGCGGCACCCGCAAAAAACCCACCCACGTTGCGCTTCGAAGGCGGCGAACACACGGCCATCGGTGATGACACGCTACTGCGTTTCGCCAAGGACACCCCGGCGATTCCTGCACAACAAGTCGAATTGCACCTGCCCAACGGGCTGGCGCTGACCTACGGCCAGGTGATCGCCCTGGGCGGCGATTTCTACGGTATTCCCGGCAAGCCCATCAGCGATGGCGCCTCTGCCGCCGAACGTGTGCAACGTTTTACCGCTGCGTTCAATTCATTGGCCGTATTGCCGGCCTCACGGGAAGAAGCGCACAAGATCCTCGCGGTGATGCAGAAGGAGATCAACGCGGTGAAGCAGGCGATCAAGGACGGCAAGCAACCGCACGAAGCCTATGACGCGCTCGGTGATACGTTGTCCGAGGAATGGAACCGCATCACCGGCGGCGGCAGTGCCGTCTCGGCGCTGATTCCTCTGGGGCGCTATTTGAAACTGGCGGCGGACAACGCTGACCACTTCGGCGAATGGGCGCTGTCGGCCTACCTGGCCGGCCATACCGCCGCGCTGCAACAGGCGGTGGCCGCCCACCAGACCGGTACCGATCAGGCGCTGGAGCTGGCGTATGCCATGAATAGTTTTGCCGATCACTTTTTGACCGACCTGTTTTCCGCTGGCCATCTGCGCGTACCACGCAAACAACTGGCCGCCGTGGTGACGCCAGGCGAACTGGGTTCGCTGATCAGCCGCTTCATGCACGACGAAGACAGCAAGTTCGGGCTCAAGGTGCGCAATGCCCTGGGTGATCAATGGCATGCTTACGGGGATAAACGCTACTTCGACGACATCGACGCGGCCAACCGGACTCAGGTCAAACGCGCCGTACAGGCGTCGGCCGATGAAATTTTCGACACGTTTATCAGCGGTGTCGCGCCCTCCCCGGCCAACTTCAAGGCGCCGCTGCATGTGCCGGACCTGAACGCAGCGCAGAACCCGGCGAACAACTTCTCGCCGCTGTTCAAGGTGGACGGTGACAAGGTGCTGCGACGCAAGGACGTGAACGACCTGAACGACAAACACTGGACCAATGACTGGTGGGGATGGAGTACGTACTTGCTGCTCAAGGACTACAAGCCGAACCAGCCGGCCAACTAAGCTGGCACGCCATCCCAGGCACTGGAGATAAAAATGTGGGAGCAACTGTCTTGATGACTGATCGTTCCCACGCGGGGAACAATCAAGGGCGGTGGGTCAGGCGACATCTCTGTTGACTGTGCCGCCGCCTTCGCAGCGATGCGGCGACCCGACAAGCCAGCTCCCACAGGATTGCTCTATTGT